>NZ_JBSVWS010000078.1:0-26667 GCF_054071155.1 Pseudomonas sp. SDO5532_S415
AGCTTTTAGTCCCGCCCACCCCTTCAAGTCTAAACATACAAGCGAGCCTGCTCGCGAAGGCAACAACTCGGTCTAAAGCGAACTCACACCATTTCTTTAAGAATCCACTCCACCACCGAAGTCCGCTTCGGCACCCACCCCAACAATTCCCGCGCATGCTTGCCGCGCACCCGGCTGTTGGAACCCAAACCATAGTTGGCCATTTCATAGCCCCACTCGGCTTCGGCCTCTTTCAGCGGCCAGTCTTGCGGCTCACCCAGGTTCAGCGCCTGCGTCATGGCCGTGGTCATGTCGATGAACGACGCTTCGCCGCTTTCGACGAAGTAAAACGTGCCCGGGATGTTCCTGGTCAGCGCCAGCAGATACAGCGACACCACGTCCTCGATATGCACGTTGGACCAGATGTTCCGGCCGGTGCCAACATGACGCACCACGCCACTCTTGCGCGCCTGTTTCAGCAAGCGCGGCAATTGCACGCTGTCGCGGTTCACACCCAGGCTGTGGCCGTAGATCAGGGTGTTGCAGATGACCGCCGAGTTCACGCCGTCCTTCGCTGCGTCGAGGATCAGGTTGTCGATGGCCACGCGCGCGGCCTTGTCGACGGTCGGCTCCGGCAGGTTGTCTTCGTAGTAGATGACATCACTGGATTTACCGCCCGAGGCATCGCCGACGATGCTCGAACCGCTGGTGTGCAGGAATACTTTGTTGGAGCCGCGCATGGCATTGAGCAGGGCCTCTACCGCACCACGATGGTCGCTGCTGGCGGCATTGATCACGGCGTCGGCGGCACCGGCCTGCTGGGTGAGTAGTGCGCTGTCGTCCAGCGTGCCGATCACTGGCGTGATGCCCAGTGCTTTCAGCTCATCCGCTTGCTCGGTGTTGCGCACCAGGCCGGTGACGCTGTGACCGGCCTTGATCAGGCCCGTGGCGATGGAGCCGCCGATAAAACCGGCAGCGCCGGTAACGAATACGTTCATGGAGTAACTCCCTGCGTGAGTAAGTGATGCAACGAGTATCAGGGAGAGATCCCCGGTGAAAAATGCCCGCCGGCCCAATTCACTCTTGCCCAGGGATCACGAATCAGTCCTTGAAATCCGAGCTCGCATAAAGCGCCAACTTGCCCTGGATGAAATCCAGGAAACACTGGATCCGCAGGGCCAACTGCGAGTTACGGTAGTACACCGCGTTGATGGGCTGGCGATAACCGCTGTTGAACTCGGACAGCAATATTTTCAAGCGCCCGGCACGAATGTCCTCGATGGTCATGTAGTGCGACAGGCTGGCGATGCCCTGGCCTTCCAGCGCCAGGTGGCGGATGGTCTCGCCGCTGGAGGCGCTGAGCGACGCCTGTATCGGCCAGCGATCGCCATGCACGTAGCGCAACGGCCATTGGTTGAGCCCTTCGTTCTGGGTGAAGCCCAGCAGCGTATGCTCGGCCAGATCGGCCACGGCGGTCGGCGTACCGTGTTTTTCCAGGTAGGCCGGGCTGGCGACGATGTGTATCGGACTGCAACCCAGGGAACGGGCGTGCAGGGTCGAATCGGCGAGCGTGCCGATACGGATGGCGATGTCGGTGCTTTGCTCAAGTAGATCGATGATCAGGTCATTGCTGTTGAGTTCGAGCTGGATATCGGGATAGAGCCGCCGAAACTCATCGATGTAGGGCACGATGGCGTGCAGCATGAACGGTGAGGCAGCGTTGATGCGCAAGCGCCCGGACGGCGTTTGCTGACGGGAGGACAAGCGCTCTTCGAGCTCGTCCATCTGATCGAGAATCAGCTTGGCGTGCTCGAAGAAATACTTGCCCTCCTCGGTGAGATCCATGCGCCGAGTGGTGCGGTTGATCAACGTCGTATCGAGCTTGGCCTCCAGCCGCGACAGTGTCCGGCTGACCGCCGACGGCGTTTGACCGACCTGCTCGGCCGCCGCGGAAATCGATCCGCACTCAATCACGCAGACGAAGATCTGCAACTCATCGGATCTGGCTTTCACGTGTGTCCCTTTATCGAATGCATGCTTATTGTGGCGAGGGAGCTCGCTCCCGCTGGACCGCGAAGCGGTCCCAATATCAGCCAACTGGTGCATCAGGCAAACCGCATGCGCAGCCGAGCGGGAGCAAGCTCCCTCGCCACAGAAACGGCGCCAGACCCAGATAATCGATAGTAGCCGAGCGTTACACCTTAAGGCCAAACACCTCAGTCAAATGCTGCTCATAACGCACCACATCGCCTTCGATGTTCGGGCGCTTCATCACATCCACACAGAGGAATGTCGGCAAGCCCGTCATGCCAAGGAACTCGTTGGCCTTATGGAACGGGAAGTACACCGCGTCCACGCCCTTGGCTTCGAAGAAGTCGGTCGGGTCATCGAAGGCTTGCTGCGGTGCGTTCCAGGTCAGCGACAACATGTACTGCTTGCCCTGAATCAGGCCGCCGCTGCCGTACTTCTGCGACGCATCGGAACGGGTGCGGCCATCGCTGGCGTAGAGACTGCCGTGACCCTCGGTGAACACTTCGTCGATGTACTTCTTGACGGTCCACGGCGCGCCCATCCACCAGCCTGGCATCTGGTAAATGATCACGTCGGCCCAGAGGAATTTGGCGACTTCTTCAGCGACGTCGTAGCCCTCGTCGATGAAGGTGGTTTTGATATCCATGCCGCCACGATCCAGCACGCTCAATGCCGCTTCGTGCAGGGTGGCGTTGTAGCGACCGTCGGAGTGAGCGAATTTTTTGCCGCCATTGAGCAACAGAACTTTTTTCATGGGTGGGTCTCGGGAAGGTCAGAAATTGATGGCGGCAGAATAGCGACGGGCTTCGCGCGGAATAAGCGCGCCTTTCGCAAAATTCATTTGACCTAGACGCACGAATCGCCAGTCGATTGTTGCCTTAGACTTGGCGCCAGTTCTGTCCCGAGGAGACAATTTCATGAGTGAAATGCAAGGTTTCATCCTGCACGCCAAGACCCGTCCGGAAAAATCCGATGCTTTCGAAGCTTTTTTCAGCCGCCATGTGGAAGCGAGCCGTGCCGAACCCGGCTGCATCGAGTACCACATGCTGCGCGACAAACAGGACCCGAGCCTGTTTATCTTCTACGAGATCTGGCAGTCCCAGGCCCACCTGGATGTGCACTCGAACCTGCCACACATGAAGCAGTTTCTTGATCAGCGCGATGAGTACCTGGAACGGGATTTCGAGATCCGCGCCATCGAAATGATCAGCCCCCCATCCAATAGCCGCTAGCTGCTAGCTGCTAGCTGCTAGCTGCTGATCAGCAAATGGCCGCCGAGTAATCCCAGGCCAACGAAGAACACACGTTTGAACAACAGGGCGCTGATCCGCTGGCGCAGCCACTGCCCCAGCCACATGCCGAGCACCGCCGGGATCAGCGCCAGCAGCGATGCACTCAACTCGCCACCGCCGAGGGCGCCGCGCCATAACAGTCCGCCAGCCAGGGCCAGGGTCGAGACGGTGAATGACAGGCCCAGCGCCTGCACCAGCTCATCCTTGCTCAAACCCAGCGCTTGCAGATACGGCACGGCCGGAATCACGAACACGCCGGTGGCCGAGGTGATCACGCCCGTCAGCCCCCCGCACAACGGACCGAGCCAAGGTTCGCTGCGTCCGCCGACGCGCAGGGCAGGCAGGAACAACCCACTCAACGCATAGAGCAACAAGGCCGCGCCCAGACCTCGCACCACCCAATGCCCGCCGGCCATGCCGATCCACAGCGTGCCCGCCCCCGTGCCGATGAAGATCGCCAGCAACATCGGCCACAGCCGTTTGATCAACCCGAGCAGATGCCCACCAAATGCCAGTTGCCAGACGTTGGTCAGCGTCGCCGGGATGATCAGCAATGCGGCAGCCTGCGACGGCGCCATAGCCAGACCGAGCAAGCCCATGGCGATGGTCGGCAACCCCAAGCCGATCACCCCCTTGATCATGCCGGCCAGCAAGAAGGTGGCGATGACCAGCAGTGAAAGGGCAAGGCCGAGATTTTGGTAGAACGAGGCGAGTGTATTCATGGGGCTATCGTGAGCCCGGATTGGCCGGTTGGAAATCTGCCATATACTGAGGGTGCCTCTTCCCCAGCAAGAGGCTGAAGTGTGGGTGGAGGCTACTGACACCTTCGCGAGCCTGCTCGCTCCCACATTTGAAATGCGTTCCCCTGTGGGAGCGAGCCTGCTCGCGAATATCGCCCACACAAGACATCTCCAAGGGCTGCCAATGCACTTTGACCTCACCGACCTGCGCCTCTACCTGAACATCCTCGACACCGGCAACATCACCGCCGGCGCCGCCCGTAGTCATTTGTCCCTGGCAGCCGCCAGCGCACGCATCCGCGCGATGGAGGCCTCGTCTGGCATTGATTTTCTGGAGCGCGGCCGCCGCGGGGTGACCCCCACACCTGCGGGAAAAGCCCTGGCACAACACGCCCGCACCCTGCTGCAACACGCCGAGCGCATGCAGCAGGACCTGGCCGAATACGCCAACGGCGTCAAAGGCCAGGTGCGATTGCTGTGCAACACCACGGCGATCACCGAATACCTGCCGGAGTTGCTCGCCGACTTCCTGCGTGATCACCCCAACCTCGACATCGACTTGCAGGAACTGCCCAGTACACGCATCACCCACGCCCTGCGCCAAGGCGCTGCAGACCTGGGAATCGTCTCCGATGCGGTGGACACCCACACCCTCGACACCCTGCCCTTTCGTGACGATCCGCTGGTGCTGATCATGCCGCCCGGGCATCCCTTGGCGGGTAGCGAACCACCGAGTTTCAGCGACACGTTGCGGCACCACTACGTCGGTCTGACCGCCAACAGCGCCTTGGCGGTGTATCTGGAGGAGCAGGCTTTGCACACAGGGATGCGCATGCAAATCCGCATCCGCGCCGAAGGCTTCGACGCGGTGATGCGCATGGTCGCGCACGGTGCCGGACTGGGGATTGTGCCGCTGGCGGCCCTCCAGCGCCGGACCGTGGCTCAACCGCTGAAAAGCTTCGCGCTGAAGGAGCCATGGGCGCAGCGAAAACTGCTGCTGTGCGCACGCTCATTCGAGCATTTGCCCGGCTATGCCAGAGCCTTGTTCGAAGTGTTGCGTAGCGCAAATCGCCGTGAAAATCCTTGAAAATCACCGTTTGGCCCTACGCATGGCTGTATAACGAAGAGGTGACCCGGAGTAATATTCGCCCTTTGAAATCAGGCCTGGCCACAACAACCAGAAGGGAACCAGATGGCGGATGAAATCTTGCAACAGGGGACGCTCAAGCGGGGGCTGAAAAATCGTCATATTCAGCTGATCGCCTTGGGTGGAGCCATTGGTACAGGACTGTTCCTGGGCTCGGCCGGGGTGCTCAAGTCCGCTGGACCGTCGATGATCCTCGGCTACGCGATTGCCGGGTTTATCGCGTTCCTGATCATGCGCCAGCTCGGTGAAATGATTGTCGAAGAGCCGGTGGCCGGCTCCTTCAGTCACTTTGCCCACAACTACTGGGGCGGTTTCGCCGGTTTCCTGTCCGGCTGGAACTACTGGGTGCTCTATGTGCTGGTGGGCATGGCCGAGCTGACCGCCGTCGGCAAGTACGTACAGTTCTGGTGGCCGGAGGTGCCGACCTGGGTCAGCGCCGCGGTGTTCTTCGTGCTGGTCAACCTGATCAATACGCTGAACGTCAAAGTCTTCGGTGAAATGGAATTCTGGTTCGCGATCATCAAGGTCGTGGCCATCATCGGCATGATCGTCCTGGGTTGCTACCTGCTGATCAGCGGCACCGGCGGCCCACAAGCCTCGGTGAGCAACCTGTGGGACCACGGCGGATTCTTCCCCAATGGCTACAGCGGCCTGCTGATGGCGATGGCGTTCATCATGTTCTCCTTCGGTGGCCTGGAGCTGGTCGGCATCACCGCCGCTGAAGCCAGCGAACCGCGCAAGGTCATTCCCAAGGCCATCAACCAAGTGGTTTACCGGGTGCTGATCTTTTACGTCGGCGCGCTGACCGTGCTGCTGTCGCTGTATCCGTGGGACCAATTGCTGCAGACACTGGGCGCGTCGGGCGATGCCTACAGCGGCAGCCCGTTCGTGCAGATTTTCGCCCTGATCGGCAGCGACACGGCCGCACAAATCCTCAACTTCGTAGTGCTCACCGCCGCGCTGTCGGTCTACAACAGCGGCGTCTACTGCAACAGCCGCATGCTCTACGGCCTGGCCGAACAAGGCGACGCGCCGAAGGTATTGATGAAACTGAACAAGCAAGGCGTGCCGTTGCTGGCACTGGGCGTATCGGCGTTGATCACCATGCTGGCCGTGCTGGTCAACTACGTCGCGCCGCAGGAAGCGCTTGAGTTGCTGTTCGCCCTGGTGGTCGCGTCCCTGATGATCAACTGGGCGCTGATCAGCCTGACGCACCTGAGGTTCCGCAAGGCCATGGGGCAGCGCGGCATCGAGCCAGGCTTCAAGGCCTTCTGGTCGCCGTACACCAACTACCTGTGCCTGGCGTTCATGGCCGTGATCATCTGCGTCATCTGGATGATTCCGCCAGTACGCGCCTCGGTGTACGCGATGCCGGTGTGGGTGTTGGTGATCTACGGTTGCTACCGGTTGCGCATGGCCAGGCATCGAAACCTGCCAGTGGCTCAGTAACCCCGCCCAATACACGCCCCGACATTCGATGAATGCCGGGGCGTTTTTCATGGGGTGCACAGATCACCGAGCGCTTCTGGATACCTCAATGTCGAGCACAGACAACTCGGACAGCGCCAAGCCCGTCAGGATGCGCCTTCAGTTCTCTCCAACGCCCGGAGTCATCATGACCGCTAACGCACCGATTACCGTACTTCGCGACACCCACCCGCTGCCCGTACTCGACGCCTGCAAATGGGAGAAACTCGAAGGCGACCCGCACACCGTCAACCTCAACGCCTACACCAGCGAAGACGGCAGCAAGATCATGGGCACCTGGATCTGCACGCCGGGCAAGTGGTACGTGGAATACGTGAAGTGGGAATACTGCGATTTCCGCGAGGGGTACTGCATCATCACCCCTGAGGGCAAGGAACCGATCCATCTGCGTGCCGGCGATATTTTCGTCATCGAACCAGGGATGAAAGGCACCTGGGAAGTGGTGGAAACCGTGCGCAAGTATTTTGTGTTTGCCTGATCCCTGCGCAAAACGACACTCGGCTACAAAAGCGACACCCGCAACGAGTCGTTACCCAAGTAACGACTCGTTGCGTAATCCGCCTCCCTAAACGCACTTGCATCCCCTCCCGAACACCCCCTCCACGCTCGAAACACCCGATCTATACGCTTCGCCGCTACATCGACAGAACGCTCGAAAAAACACGGTGATTGCTTTTTGCCACTCTGTGACCCATTGGTATTCATAACGAACGCAAAGCTTGCCCGTGTCGATTTCAGACACCGAGGTGGCGCAATCAGGAAACTGGATTGTCGGACAAGCCGGGTAAGGTGGCGCTGCTTTTCACCGATATAACCACATCGCGATGATGGGTTTGACCAAAACGGCAGCGTCTGGAGGGCGCAGCGTTCAGAAAGGGCATCCGGCAACTGTGACAATCACTGCCCCCCATCAGCACGCTCAAATGTCGTTCACCAGAGAAAAAAAATAATGATTAGCCCGACCTCCAAGGATTCCAGTGGCCAATTGGCGCAGGGCTTCAAGCCTCGTCACGTCACCATGTTGTCTATCGCCGGGATTATCGGCGCCGGTTTGTTCGTAGGCTCGGGGCATGCCATTGCGGCCGCAGGCCCGGCCGTATTGCTGGCCTACCTGTTCTCGGGCCTGCTGGTCGTTCTGGTCATGCGCATGCTCGGTGAAATGGCGGTGGCCAATCCCGACACAGGTTCGTTCTCCACCTATGCCGACCAGGCCATCGGCCGCTGGGCGGGCTTCACTATCGGTTGGCTCTATTGGTGGTTCTGGGTGCTGGTGATCCCTATCGAAGCGCTGGCCGCAGGCCATGTGCTGAACCAGTGGTTTCCCCAGCTCGATGCCTGGCTGTTCGCCCTGCTATCGATCATTGCGTTGGTGATCACCAACCTGTTCAGTGTCTCCAAGTACGGCGAATTCGAATTCTGGTTCGCCATGGCCAAGGTCGTGGCAATCATTGGTTTCATCAGCGTGGGTTTCGCGGTGCTGATGGGCTGGATTCCCGATCGGGAAGTCAGTGGCTTGAGCGGCCTGATGGCCGAACATGGCGGGTTCGCGCCCAATGGCCTGTCGGCGGTCGTGGGCGCCTTCATCACCATCATGTTCAGCTTCATCGGTACCGAGGCGGTGACCATCGCCGCCGCCGAATCCGACAACCCGTCGCAGAACATTGCCAAGGCCACGCGTTCGGTGATCTGGCGCATCGGCGTGTTTTATCTGTTGTCGATTTTCGTGGTCATCTCCGTGGTGCCCTGGAACGATCCGCTGCTGGCCTCGGTCGGTTCCTACCAGCGAGCGCTGGAAATCATGAACATCCCCCACGCCAAGTTCATGGTGGACGTGGTCGTGCTGATCGCCGTGGCCAGCTGCATGAACTCTTCGATCTATATCGCCTCGCGCATGCTGTACTCACTGGGGCGTCGTGGCGATGCGCCGAAAGCGCTGAAGGCGACCTCCTCCGAAGGCGTGCCACGGGCGGCGGTCATCGCCAGTACGGTGTTGGGGGCGGCGATTACCGTCTGGAGCTACTTCATGCCCGCCGGGTTGTTTGAATTCCTGCTGGCCAGCTCCGGCGCGATTGCCTTGCTGGTGTACCTGGCCATCGCGGTATCGCAGTTGCGCATGCGCCGGATGCTGCGTCGACAGAACGTCGAACTGGCCTTTCGCATGTGGTTGTTTCCATGGCTGACGTGGCTGGTGATCGCGTTCATTTGCGCTGCGCTGGCCGTGATGATGATCTCCCCGCAACACCGTACCGAAGTGTCGACGACCATTGGCCTGGCACTGGCGATTTCCTTTATCGGCCTGGTCACGTCGCGTCACCCTGCACAGCCTGCAAGGGCGACGTCCGTGGGATAACGCAAGAGAGAAACCGGTTGCGCACACCAGGGGCACGGCGCTCACACTACCGTGCCTGTGGCCGTCATCGCTCTTCGTGAGGACACGACCACGATGTCATCAAGGTCCCCCCTGCTGGACGGCAAACCGACCCGATGCGTCGGTTTTCTGCTCCTGGATCAATTCACCCTGATTTCCCTGTCCTGCGCCGTGGAGCCATTGCGCATGGCCAATCAGTTGTCGGGGCAGGAGCTATATCGCTGGCATACGTTCAGCCCCGGTGGTCACCCCGTCTGGGCGAGTGACGGCGTGCCGATCACCCCGGATGCTTCCTGGGACGAGCCCTGGGTGGCAGACACTGTGATCGTCTGCGGTGGCGTAGGCATCCAGAGCGTGGTCACCCGCGAGCACATCACCTGGCTCAAAGCCCTGGCGCGCCAATCCAGGCGCCTGGGGGGTATATGCACCGGTAGTTGGGCACTGGCCAAAGCCGGCCTGCTCGACGGATACGAGTGCAGTGTGCATTGGGAATTTCTGGCGGCCATGCAGGAAGCTTTTCCGCGGGTCAGCATGAGCGCGAGCCTGTTTACCCTCGACCGCAACCGGTTCACCAGCTCCGGTGGGACGGCACCCATGGACATGATGCTGCATCTGATCGGTCGCGATCATGGCCGAGCGTTGTCGGCGGCCATTTCGGAGATGTTTGTCTACGAGCGCATACGCAACGAGCGGGACCATCAACGCATACCGCTCAAGCACGTGTTGGGCACGCATCAGCCCAAGCTGCAAGAAATCGTCGCGTTGATGGAGGCCAACCTCGAGGAACCGATCGACCTGGATAACCTGGCCGATTATGTGGATCTGTCACGTCGACAGTTGGAGCGGCTATTCCAGAAATACCTGAACTGCACGCCATCACGTTACTACCTCAGATTGCGCCTGATCCGGGCTCGGCAACTGCTCAAGCAAACGTCGATGTCGCTCATTGAACTGGCGACGGTCTGCGGTTTCGTGTCCACGCCGCATTTTTCCAAATGCTATCGCGAATACTTCGGCGTTCCACCGAGCGATGAGCGTGCCGGCTTGGAAATGAGTCGCAAGCCAGCAACGCTTGTGGTTGCTCAACAGCCTTTGCCCAGGCCAGTGACAGTGCTCGACCAGGCGCGAAACGAGTCGACATTTGCCAGCGTGCGGATGCCTGATCGAACCCGACCGTGATCTTTCAGGCATAAAAAAGCCGGGAGATCACCCGACGTGATGTCCCGGTAAATGTCGATGCGCACATACCGCACCCTGTGGGAGCGAGCCTGCTCGCGAGGGCGCCGGCACACCCAACATCAATGTGGCTGACAGACCGCATTCGCGAGCAGGCTCGCTCCCACAGATTTCTAACTCAAACCCAACTTGTCGCAGCCGCCCGTTACTGCGGTTTGCGATAGCTGTTGATGATCGCCGAGAAGTCGTTACCCCCTTCCCCACGCAAACTCATCGCCTGATACAACTGCTGGGCCACCGCACCCAGCACCACCGGCTGGTGCGCCTGACGCGCCGCTTCCGTGGCCAGCCCCAGATCCTTGAGCATCAATTCCGCACCGAAGCCGCCGGTATAGCCACGCGAGGCTGGCGCCGTTTCGACGATGCCAGGCCATGGGTTGTACATCTCCGAACTCCAGCAACGCCCGGTGGAGCTGTTGATGATGCCGGCCAGCACTTTGGTGTCGATACCCAATGCGTCGCCCAGGGCCATGGCCTCGCTGACGCCGACCATGGAAATCCCCAGCAGCAGGTTGTTGCAGATCTTCGCGATCTGCCCGGTGCCGACTTCACCGCAGTGGACGATGTTGCGCCCCATCTGCGCCAGCACCGGTTGCAGGGTGGCGAACAAATCCGCCGTCCCGCCGACCATGAAGGTCAGCGTCCCGGCCGCCGCACCACCGGTGCCACCGGAAACCGGCGCATCGGCCATGGCCACACCCTGCTTGGCCGCAGCAGCGGCCACGTCACGGGCGGTCTGCGGGTCGATGGTGCTGCAATCCACCGCCGGCACACCTTTGCCGATACCGGCGAGCACACCGTCCTCACCGAGCCAGACACTGCGCACATGCACGGCAGCTGGCAGCATGGTGATCACCAGCTCCGCACCCTGTGCCGCTTCCCGGGCCGACGCACTGATGCTGCCACCCAGTTGTTCCAGCTCTGCCAACACGGCTTTGTTCAGATCGACCAGACGCAATGAATGGCCAGCCTTGATCAGGTTGCGCGCCATCGGCGCACCCATGTTGCCGAGACCGATAAAAGCGATTTTCATGTCCGGCTCCTTAACGCAAGTTGATGGTGGTGTTCACACCGTCGTTGACGCTGTCATCGTCAAACCAGCGGCTGGTGACGGTCTTGGTCTGAGTGTAGAACTGCACCACTTGCTTGCCATACGGGCCGAGGTCGCCGAGTTTGGAACCCCGGGAACCGGTGAAGCTGAAGAACGGAACCGGTACTGGAATCGGAATGTTGATGCCGACCTGGCCAACGTCGATCTCGGTCTGGAATTTGCGCGCCGCCGCACCGCTCTGGGTGAACAGGCCCGTGCCGTTGCCGAACGGGTTGGCGTTGACCAGAGCAATGGCCTCATCGAGGGTGGCAACTTCCAGCACCACCAGCACCGGGCCGAAGATTTCCTGGGTGTAGATCTGCATGTCGGTGGTCACGCCGGAGAACAGAGTCGGGCCGACAAAGTGGCCCTTCTCGTAACCAGGTACCGAGATCTCGCGACCGTCCAGTTCCAGCTTGGCGCCTTCCTTGATGCCGCTTTCGATCAGATCGAGGATCCGCGCCTTGGCTTTTTTCGAGATCACCGGTCCCACATCGGTACCCGGCTCGCTGCCGGCATTGACCTTGAGTTTCTGCGCCAGCGCCTTCAGGTCCGGCAGCCATTGCTTGGCCGCGCCCACCAACACCACCACAGACGTGGCCATGCAGCGCTGCCCGGCCGCGCCGAAACCGGCACCCACCAGCGCATTCAGCGCCTGTTCGCGATTGGCATCCGGCAGCACCACGGCGTGGTTCTTGGCGCCCATCATCGATTGCACGCGCTTGCCGTGCTTGCCGGCCAGGTCGTAGACGTGAGTACCGACCGCGGTCGAGCCGACGAAGGAAACAGCCTTGATGTCTTTGTGGGTGCAGAGCCCGTCCACCACGTCCTTGCCGCCATGCACGACGTTGAGCACACCGGCCGGAATGCCGGCTTCGATGGCGAGTTCCACCAACAGCATGGTCGACATCGGGTCTTGTTCGGACGGTTTGAGTACGAAGGTATTGCCGCAGGCGATGGCCATCGGGAACATCCACAGCGGGATCATCGCCGGGAAGTTGAACGGGGTGATGCCGGCGCACACACCGATCGGCTGACGCAGGGTGTAAGTGTCGACACCACCGGCGACGTTTTCAGCGAACTCGCCCATTTGCAGGCTGCCGATGGAGCAAGCGTGTTCGACCACTTCCAGGCCACGGAAAATGTCGCCTTCCGCGTCGGCAATGGTTTTGCCCTGCTCTGCGCTCAGGACCGCGGCGATACGTTTGGAGTGTTCGCGAATCAGCGCCTGGAGCTTGAGCATGATGCGCATCCGCGCGCCGATCGGGGTCAGCTTCCAGGTCTGGAAGGCGCGATGGGCCGCACTGATCGCTGCATCCACTTCTTCAGCGGTGGCGAATGGCACTTTGGCCAGCACTTGCTGGGTCGCCGGGTTGATGATGTCGTGCCATTCGGTGGTCTTGGATTCGACCCACTCACCGTCAATCAATAGCTTGACCTTTTGTACGGTCGTTTCGTTAGGCGTAAGCGATGCGTTCATGTGGGTCTCCTGGACGTTATTCTTGTTGAAGAGAGCTATCAGGGGAGCCAAGGCGAGAAAGTCGCCTTGCGGAGGCGTATGCCGCGAATTGGTTGTCGGGCTGTTTTTGGAGTATAGATGTGCAAACTTCTGATAAGAACGCACATAAAAGCCGGTCCAACATGCAAAAAAACATCACATCGTTAGGCTCGTTGAACTGGGATGACCTCAAGTTTTTCCTCGAAGTCGCCCGGACCCGCAAGGCCAGCACCGCTGCCAAGCGCCTGGCGGTCGACTACACCACCGTGTCGCGACGCATCAGCTCGCTGGAAGCGTCATTGGGCACGTTGTTATTCGAGAAATCCCGGACCAGCGGTTTTGTTCTGACCGCCGAAGGCCAGCGACTGCTGGGTTACGCCGAATCGATCGAAAGTACGCTGCACATGGCCTGCGAGCAGGTCTCGGGGTCCGGTGTGGCGCTGTCCGGTCATGTGCGCATGGGCTGTACCGAAGGGTTCGGCAGCTTCTTCATCACCCCACAGTTGAGCCACTTCGTCGACGCCTACCCGGCGATCTCGGTGGACATCCTGCCCCTGCCGCACTTCATCAGCCTGTCCAAGCGCGAGGCGGACATCGTCATCGCCCTGGAACGCCCGGAGCACGGACCGTACGTCTGCTGCAAACTCTGCGATTACCGCTTGCAGCTGTACGCGACCCAGGAATACCTGGACAAACACCCGGCCATCCGCCGCCCGGCCGATCTGGGTAAGCATTCATTCATCAGTTATGTCGATGATCTGGCGTTCAGCTCGGAGCTGCTGTACCTGGCCAACGTCTTGCCCGGCGCCAGCGCCAATTTGCGCAGTACCAGCGTGATTGCCCAGTTCGTGGCGGCGCAGCAAGGGCGATCCCTGGCGATCCTGCCCTGCTTCCTCGCCGCCCAGGATCCGCGTTTGCTGCCGGTGTTGCCGGAAGAAATCAACATCACGCGGCAGTTCTGGATGTACTGCCGCGAAGACCTGCGCAAGCTCAAGCGGATTACCCTGTTGTGGGATTACATCAGGGAGGTGACGGAGCTCAATGGCCCGTTGCTGCTGGGGCAGACGCGGGAGTTGCGGTTTACGGACTGAGTGTCCGCAAGCCGGCGAGATCAGTTGGGCAAGACACGACAACCTTTGCGGCTTACTTCCAGTTGTTTGTAGTTCGCAAGATTGTCGGCACGAGCATCCATCAGTTGAGGCAATGCGGCCTCGGGTTCGTCCAGGTGCAGGGTCAGAAGAAAATCGACATTACATTCCCACCACTTACTGCTCAACAACTGCGAGGCGAGTTCCGGAGGGTGACGATACTTGATCACTTTCGCCGGAAACCCAGCGACGATGGCATAGGGCGGAACATCGTGAAGCACCACGGCACGCGTGGCGATAATGGCTCCCGTGCCCACCGTGACCCCTTCCATGATCATCGCGTCATGCCCGATCCACACATCATCGCCAATGGTTACATCAACGATTTCCGGCTCGAAGGTTAACGATGTCTTTGTAAACTGAAAGGGATGCGAACTCACCCAATCCGAAGGATGGGTGTTCTTATCCTGGCCGATGTAGCAGTTGCTGCCGATGGAACAGAATCGTCCTATTGAAGAAACAGCCGATAGCACACAATCACTTCGAATGTACGTGTGGGCGCCAATACTCAGCTGTTTGGCATTGATGACGACATTGCCGAGCGCTACATGCTCTTCGAGTATCAGTGTGGTTTTTGCGCCAAGGGACGACACACCACCTGCCATCTTGCATTTGTGCTTGCGAAGCCATTTTTTCCAGAAATGGTTTCGAAGAAATCTTATTATTTTTTTCATCTGGACAATGGTCGCCTTCCGCGTATCTGCAATGGCGCGTACGCCCGAAACTTGAAATGGTTAATACGAACTGACATTCCGGATCAGTCGGCGCTCACGACGATCGAGACCCGGCGGTTTTCGGTGCGCCCGGAAGCCGTGTCGTTGGAGGCCACGGGCTCGTTGCTACCAAGCCCCCGCAATTGGATATTTTCTTGTTTCATCCCGGCAGCGGCCAGAACGGTGCCGACGCTTTTTGCCCGGCGCAGGGAAAGTTGTTCGTTGTAGGACCCTTTACCCGATGCATCGGTGTGGCCATCGACCCTCACTCGCTCGATCCCGACGCCCAGCAACGACTTGCCGATGCGCTCGACAATTTCGGTGCTTTGCACATTCAAGCTATCCACGTCACTGCCAAAGAGTACTTTGCCGGACAGACCAAATGCCCAGCCCTCATCGGTCAACTCGAAACCTTGCTGCTTCAGCACGGCGATTTGCGCTGGAGTCAGGCCTTTTTGCGGCACCGACTGGCAACCGGACAGGGCCAACACAGCCATCATCAGGGTGATCGTGACAAATCGCAGGGAACGCTGGATGAGTGAGGACACGGGCATTAGCTCCTGAGCTGAACATCGGCGACAGGGTGCTCCGACCCTGCCGTGTGTTGCGCGCCTCGGGACAGGCGCTTGGCTTGATACATGGCCCCATCGGCAGCATCGAGCAGCGTACCCGGCGTGGCCCCATGATCGGGGTACACGGCGATGCCGATACTGAGAGAGGTCAGCACCTCGTTAGTGCCTGGCAACTCAATGGGCTCTTCCATGCTGGCGATGATTTTGTCGGCGATGCGTTCGGCATCTTCGGTTTTGTGCAGCGGTGTCAGCAGTACGGCAAAATCATCACCGCCCAATCGAGCCACCAGATCCTCTTCACGCAATTGGGCTCGAACCCGATTGGCCACAGCCACCAACACTGCATCACCGGCTGCATGCCCGAAGCTATCGTTGATTTCCTTGAACCGGTCGCTGTCGAGGAACAGCACGGCCACTCGCTCATTCTGTTTGTTGGCGTTGCGCAACGCACGCAGCAGGCGATTTTCGAACAATGCCCGATTCGGCAACCCCGTCAGGCTGTCATGGCTGGCCTGATGGGCGAGGGTTTCGTTTTCGCTTTGCAGGTGGGTCTGCCAGGCTTCGAGTTCATCGAGCAGGGCATTGAAGTCATTGCCCAGGTTGTCGAGTTCGGCAATGGAAGCGGCAGGCACACGTTGGTCGAAGGCTCGCTCGCTGCGGGCGGCGTGAGCCACCGAGGCCAGGCTGCGCAAAGGTCCTGTGATTGCGCGCAACTGCCGGCGAGCCAGGTAGAGCGCCACCCAGGCGCTGATCGCCGTGCACAGCACAATGCCCACCAAGCCGCTGAGTAAAAAGCGCATCAGGCTGCCGCCATGTCCGGTGAGCGAAATGCTGCCAATCTCCCGGCCCTGATGAACGATTGGCATGCTGATGGGCTTTTCCAGAAAAGCCTTGGCCATCTGCATTTCGAGTTCGGTCAACAACCCGGTTTCCGGTCGCTGCCAGCGTGCCAATAATTGGCCCCGTACATCCAGAACCTTGGCATCGGCGACTTCTTCGGTGGAAGCGATCAACGCCAGCGCCTCGGTGGCAGCGGCCTTGTCGTTGAACACCACGGCGGCTTCCACGGTGTAATTGATCGAGCGGGCAATCAAATGCAAGTTGTGATCGGCATAAACCCGCAAGGCCAGAACGCCCAGCAGCGTCAGTGAAACACTGGCCATGGCCACGCCCACCAGTGCGACGATCAAATGACCGCGGCCAATGACCGAGCGCAAGGTCGGGCGATTACCCGGTTTGAATAAATTCATGACGCCGCCGGTTTGCGACGGGACAGTTGCAGCACGCTTGGATGAATGCGCACACCGCTACGGGCGACGGAGTCGAGGTTGACCTCGAATGAAACCTGATCATCGCTGACCCGCAGGCAGAAAAGACTGCCTACGGTGCATGGATCGTCGCTTTCGCTGATGCTCAACACAGGCCGCCCGGTCAGCGAGGCAAACAGCCGATTGCGTTCTTCGCCGGTCAGCTTGCCGATGTACACCGCATCACACTCACCGGCGATGGACGGGTTGTCGGCCAACAGTCGTTGCACCGTCACGGGCCGCCCCGTCTCTTGGGTCGTGCCTTTGACAAGGTCGTCGGTGTATTCAGTGGGGCCGACCACACACAGGCGAAGTTGCGCCGGCTCAACCGGCCAACGGGCATAGCTGAGAATCCCGAGAACCACTTGAGTGACCGACCCGGCACGTTGGTCGGCCATGCTCACCGGGGCTTGCGATTGAGCGCAGACGACGCCAGACAACAAACAGAGAAGGCTGGCGAGCAGTGCTTGTTTGCAACCAACGACACGCTCTGTCGTCCAGACAGCCACCTTCATGCAGGGATTCTCTTCGATCATAGCCAAATGATGCCGCACGATAGCATAGCGTTGGAGCACCAGCGAGACCGTGCACCATGGTACTTCGGACAGATCCCGTCGCCTGGAACCGGCTCTTTCAATCCGGTGTATCAACGCCCTCTTTCAGTTCCAGCATCAACCCGCTCAAGCGCTTGACCTTGCGCCTCACCGCTTCTTCGAATACGCCGGCGCGCGGCTCGATCAATGTGAACCAGTTCTTGGCCCGGGTAATCCCGGTGTAGATCAGTTCCTTGGTGAGCACAGGGTTCAAGGCATCCGGCAGGATCAATGCGGTATGAGCAAACTCCGAGCCCTGGGATTTATGCACCGTCATCGCATAAACGGTTTCGACATCATTGAGCCTGCTCGGCAAAACGAAACGCACCCCACCCTGCCCGTCATTACGCGGGAATGCCACTCGAAGCACCTGCTTGCCCGCTTCAGGCCCATCACGCTCGGGAAGCTTGAGCGCGATGCCGATATCGCCGTTCATCAACCCCAGGCCGTAATCATTTCGTGTCATCAGCACGGGTCGTCCTTCATACCACTGCTGATCGCTGTCGATCAGCCGGGCCTTGAGCAACGCCTCGGTCACTCGCTGATTCAGCCCCTCCACACCCCACGGCCCTTTGCGGACCGCGCACAACAATTGGAAGGCGTCGAAGGCTTGCAAGACTTGTCGTGCCCAATCCATCCAGCGCGAATCGTCCAGTGGCGTGTCGAGCCCAGGCCGCTGGTTTCGCAGCAGGCTCAAGTAATGCCGATAACCCTGCGGCCCCTCGCCATGGCCTTCAAGCAGCAGGCGCTCCAGTGCGCGATCCTGTTCATTCTTGAGAGGCAGGAAAAACACGTCGTCGTGGCTTCGAGCCGCCAGCAACTTGCGCGCCTCTTCGGGTTGCTGCTGATTGACCCATCGGGCCAACTGGCCGATTCCACTGCCTTCGCCGAACCGTCGCGAGTGGCGCAGCATCACCACTTGCTGGGCCAATGGATGAGTGCCCTGGGTGTCTTCCTGTAACCCGCTCTGCGCCAGGTTTTCGCCACTGACCGATTCCAGCCACTGGCGTGTTTGCGGGCTGTACCAGCCGGCCTCGGCATCGCGGCACAAATCGCCTAGCACCGCACCGGCCTCCACCGATGCCAGCTGGTCCTTGTCTCCCAGCAACACCAGGCGAGCGTGGGGAGGCAGCGCATCCAGCAGGTTGGCCATCATTTCCAGATCGATCATCGAAGCTTCGTCCACCACCAACACGTCCAGCGGCAAGCGATTGCCCGCATGGTGCCGGAAATGTCGCGTTCCGGGACGGCTGCCGAGCAAGCGGTGAACGGTGGTGACTTCCGACGGGATCTTGTTGCGAATGTCTTCAGTCACTTTCAGCGTTCGGACTTGCTGACTGATGGATTCGGTCAATCGCGCCGCGGCTTTGCCGGTCGGTGCGGCCAGACGAATGCGCAGCGGCTTGCCGGCCTCCACCGCGGGTGCCTGGAGCAAGGCCAGCAAGCGCACGACCGTCGTAGTCTTGCCGGTTCCGGGGCCACCGGTGACGATGCTGAAAGCGCCGCGGGTTGCCAGGGCACAGGCGAGTTTCTGCCAATCAATGACCTCATCTGGCTTGGCCGTACCGAACAAGCCGGTAAGGCGTTGAGGCAAGTCGCTTGGCGTGGCTTCGTATTCAGCCAGACGCTGACGCAGCGAGTTATCGATTCGCCGCTCGTACGCCCAGTAGCGGCGCAAGTACAGGCGTTTGCCCGACAACACCAGTGGTCGCTGCTGCACGGACTCACGGCCGTCTGCCGCCAATGCAACCAGGCTGCCCGAGGCTAGCACCTTGCACCAATGGGCGCCGTCCAGGCTCTCGAGCAACTGTGACGGCAGCAGCATTGCACCGCTGTGCAGATCGCCTTCCGGTGGCAGCGACAGGGCGAAGTCCGGTTCCTTCAAGGTTTCGAACAGATCCAGGCAGACATGCCCATGGCCTAACTGGTGACTGGTCAACGCCGCTGCCAGTAGCACCAATGGATCATCGTCCGGTGCCAGCTCATGAAGGAACGCAACGAAGGCCTTGTCCAGCGCACGCAACCAGCCACGCTCGACCCAGCGCGTCAGCAACAGCAGCAGATCGTCGGCGCGGCTTAATGGGGTGAGGGCCGCCAGGCTCTCTGCTGCCAACGAGGTGGGCAGCAAATCAGCAAAGGTGCGGTTCATAGCAATTCTCCCTGTTCCCACGCGGGTTCGGCCTTCGGCTCCGCCTTGCCCTGAAACAGTCGGTCCAGTCGCTCGATCAGCGCTCTTGGCGGACGGGCAAAGTAAACGCCGTGACTGGAAGCGCGCGTGCCGCGCAGGAACAGGTACAGCGCACCACCGACATGCCGGTCGTAGTCGTAATCCGCAAGCCGGGCCTTGAGTTGGCGATGCAGGGCCAGGAGGTACAAGACGTATTGCAAGTCATAACGGTTGTCGAGGATCGACTGTTCCATGGCCTGCTCGGTGTAGGCCGAGTCATCAGTGCCCAGCCAGTTGGATTTGTAGTCAGCGACGTAATAGCGGCCATCGTGTTCGAACGCCAGATCGATGAAGCCCTTGAACATGCCGTTGAGCAGCACCGGCTCGGCGGCCACCCGGGCCGCCCCGTTGTGCGTATGTTGACGCACCAGTGCATCGAGCTTGAGCACATCGACCTTATGGCTGGCGAACCAGAACTCCATTTCGACCTGGTATTGGGTCAGCCGCTCGAAAATCACCGGGGTCTGCCCGGCCCCCACAGGCAACGGTGATTTGAGCAGATGCTGCAACCAGTCGCTCAACGTGGTTATCCAGCCTTCCCAGCCACGACGATTGCAGCGACGGGCGATGGCATCCTCCACGTCTTGAGGCGTGACGGTAAAACCTTCGTCACCCGCCCACTCGAGCAAACCATGGAGAAAGGTGCCCGGGTTCGGGCCACGGGGGAATCGATGGATATCGGCACCACCCGTAGCCATCTCCAGGGGGGCTTGCGGATCGAGACGCTCATCGTCAAAGAGTTTCTGTGCCTGCGGACTTTCCGGTGCCTCATCACTGCCGACGCTCAGAATATCGCTCAGGCGCAAGGCGCTGTAAGAAGCGATCCACCAGTTTTCGCTGGCCTTGCGCTTTGGAATCAACGGTGCGCGCAATGCCGCTTCGTTCTGCGCTGGATGATAGTGTTCGGCAGTCGCTTCAGGCATTTCGCCGTAGCCCAGTGCAGCGCAATCCTGCTGCAAGTCTTCAAGCCAACGCTTTAAACCCGCTGACTCGGCCAAAACAGCACCGCCTCCCAACAGATAGCCGAACGCCGACAGGTGCAGCACCGAGCTGTTGTTATTACCGCGCTTGAGGTCCGTCACGCCCAGCCAACAGGCATGTTGCGCTCGGGTCAGAGCCACATATAACAGACGCAGATCTTCTGCCAGTCGTTCGTTGTCGGCCAGGGCAATCAACTCGGCGGTCGGGTTCAAGCTCACCTGGGACTTGCCCAAGGCATCGTGGTAATTCAGCGGCAACCGGCTGCCATCCACCGGTTTCG
Source organism: Pseudomonas sp. SDO5532_S415 (assembly GCF_054071155.1). Lineage (NCBI taxonomy): Bacteria > Pseudomonadati > Pseudomonadota > Gammaproteobacteria > Pseudomonadales > Pseudomonadaceae > Pseudomonas > Pseudomonas sp. SDO5532_S415. Next base: position 20,691 of record NZ_JBSVWS010000078.1, read on the forward strand.
CCGAGCAAATGAACGGCAGGAACACCAACGGATACTCAAGCCCCTTGGACTTGTGGATGGTCACGACCTTGACCAGTTGTTCATCGCTCTCCAGACGCAGGATCTGCTCTTCCCCGGCCTGACCGGACAGGGCCAGATGCTCGGACAAATGACGGATCAGGGCCTGCTCGCCATCCAGCTCGGCGGATGCCTGTTGCAGTAACTCGCAGAGATGCAACAGGTTGGTCAATACTCGCTCGCCATCGCTACGTGCAATCAATGCCTGGGGCAGCTGGAAGTCATGCAGCAAGCATCGCAACATAGGCAACACGCCTTGCTTGCGCCAGATCTCGCGATAATGGCGGAACTGCATGACCCGCGCTTCCCAGGCCAGTTCGTCCTGATTGAGCCGCTCCAACTCCGCCAACGACAGGTTCAGCGTGACGCAGGCCAAAGCGGCCCGCAGCGGTCGCTCGACATCCGGCTCAGCGCAGGCCTTGAGCCAGGTCAGCACGTCGTGGGCTTCCTGGGCGGCGAACACTGAATCCTTGTCCGACAGATAAACACTGCGCACTCCACGGGCAGAGAGTTCCGCGCGCACGGCCTGCGCTTCCTTGCCATCGCGGACCAGGATCGCGATATCCGCTGGCAGCAGGCCTTTGAAATCCTTGCCGTCCTGCACGAACCCCGCTCGGCCTCGTTGCCCAGCGTTGAGCAGTGCAGTGATTTCACTGGCACACGCGGCGGCCAGTTGCTGCCGATACACCGCACCGGACAACGGCTGCTCGGCAGGCAAATGCCAGATGTTCAGCGCCGGCACGACTTGATCGTCGATACGCAGAACCTCTTTGCGGCCCTGGGATTCGACGGGCAAAAACGGTACCGGGTTATCGCCATTGCGTTCACGGAACAGGAAGGCACCGCGTCCGGCCTCACGAGTCTCGGCGCGCTGGAAAACATGGTTCACGGCACTGACCATGCCGTGACTCGAACGGAAGTTGGTGCCCAGGGTATGCAAGCGGCCAGCAGTCGCCTGGCGGGCACGGAGGTAGGTATAAATGTCGGCACCGCGGAAGGCATAGATCGCCTGCTTCGGGTCGCCGATCAGGAACAAGCCGCTTTCAGGATTATTGCCCTCGATGCGATAGATGCTCTCGAAGATCCTGTACTGCACCGGGTCGGTGTCCTGGAACTCGTCGATCAGCGCCACCGGAAATTGCTCGCGGATCAAGCTTGCCAAACGCTCGCCACCTTCGGTTTGCAGGGCTGCATCGAGGCGCAACAACATGTCATCGAAGCCCATTTCTGCTCGACGACGTTTTTCTTCCTCGAAGCGCGCGCCCACCCAATGGGCGGCATGTTGCAGAACGGCAGCATCAGGTGTCGGCAAGCCGTCGAGACAGGCCTTCAGACCAGGCATTGCGTCAAGGCCCGGGTGGTTGGGGACATCACCCTTCTTCCAGGCTTCAGCCATACCGTCGGGGGTCAGGCGTGTGAAACCAGTGCCGATGTCCAGTTGCTCAAGGGTTTCATCCTCGGCCCAGGCTTTGATCTTCTCGAACCACGGTTCGAAGTAACGCGCCTGCATCTTGCGACCGTCGACATTTTTGCTGACGACACCTTCATGACAGATGGCGAGCAATTCATCCGCCCACTGCCGCCAGGGCATCTTGAGCTCCTGCAGCACAGCACGCCGTTCATGCAAACACTCCGTGATCAACACTGCAGGCTCTTTGCCTTCAACGTTATCCCGCTCGCTGGCAAACAATCCGCGGACCCGAGGCAACAATGCCGCCGGTCCGCCCCAATTGTTTCGCACCCAGTTCAGCGCATCGCCTTGCATCGGATAACAAAACAGTCGCCAGTAGTCGCGCAGGACTTCACCAAGCAAATCGCTGTGATCGGTTTCCAGCGTCTGGGTAAACAGGCTGCCGCTGTCGAAGGCGTGCTCGCGCAACATGCGCTGGCACCAACTGTGGATTGTCGAAACGGCGGCTTCGTCCATCCATTGAGCGGCAATGTCCAGGCGATTGGCACAGCCGGACCATTGCTCGGGCAAATACTGTTGACGCAGTTCGGCGATCAGGCCGTCAGGTGCCGGTGTTTCCTCACGGAAAAATCGGGCGGCCTCGGCCAGACGGGTGCGAATGCGCTCGCGCAGTTCCTTGGTGGCGGCATCGGTAAAGGTCACGACAAGAATTTGCGGAGGTAATAGCTCGCGCCCGAAGCCGCTGTCCTCTGTGCCATGGCCGAGAACCAGGCGCAGGTACAGTGCAGAAATGGTGAAGGTCTTGCCGGTCCCGGCGCTGGCTTCAATGAGCTGACTGCCGCGTAACGGGAATGCCAGCGCCAAAGGTGTTTTGCTGGTCATGGGCGCGGCTCCTCGCTGGACATCGAACGCCAGGGCGCTTCAATCAATGGTCGGTACAGCGCATTGCACCAATCGACAAATGTCTCGTCGGCGATCAACGCGTCGTAATCGGCAAATTGGCGAGCCAGCGCCACGCTTTCCCGTCGCTCACCCTCAGTGGTCAATCCATCGCCTTCATAAGCTTTGCGGGCAGCCGCTTCGGCCTTGACCGGGTCGGTTTGACCCAGCCAGGCGAAGGCAGTCTTGACCGCGATCGGCAAGGGCTGGCGCATACCCGATTGCCAGGCCAGCAGCAGATCACCCAGAGTTCGTCGGGCGCAATCCGCCTCCATTGGCGCGAGTACCAGGCTGTCGTCACTGGCCACCAACGCGGTGGTCATCGCCATATCGCTGGCACAAGCGACCAGATGATTGACCCAGGGCCGCGTCAGACGATGCCATTTGCGCGATTTGATTGAACCGATGCTGTTGGGGATCGTGGTGATGGACAGCAAACCACCATCCGCACGTTGATGCAGGCCATTGAGCCAGCCTTCAAGCCGCAATCCATACACCTCCAGGCTCACCGGTAGCGCACTGGCCAATGGCGTTGGCCACAGAGTCAAAAGCTGCTGATAGCGCTTCAGCAGATCTGGCAACGGCTCGATGAGCTCTCGCTGCAGGCATTCGCCAAATCCGGCCATGGGTAAGAGACCACTGTTTTGCAGGCGCCGTGCTTGCGCCTCGAGCGCCTGGTCAGTGTTTTGCGCATCAGCCAGCGCTGCTCCGAGCAAACTGTCGCTGAGGCTATAGCGTTGAAGGGCATCGAGTACAAAGGGTTCTTCGTCCGCCAATGGCACTTCGGCGGCCTCGAAAAACACCTTCAACCGCTGACTGAAAAAATGCCGTACCGGGTTGCGCAGGAAATCCTGGAGTTGACCGAGACTCAGCGGTTCCTCCTGTACGTGGGGGGCCAGGATCTGGCTATCCGTCGCTTGTTGTCTTGCCTGGTGAAGCACCTGCCATTCATGGGCGTAGCTGAACAGGTGATCGCCTTCATGGAAGTAACGGGCGCTGAAAGGTTGCAGTGGATGTTCCTGAGTGATGGCCTCAAGCAAGTCTTCGTCGGTTTCGTTCAATCGCCAGCCACTGGCCAGATGGTCACGGAGCTGACCGATCAACACCGACGCAGGGCGCTCACTGTTGTCGCGTATGCTACGGCCGACCCAGCTGATGTATAGCTGGTCTCGTGCCGACAACAGGGCTTCCAGTAACAAGTAGCGATCGTCTTCACGTCGTGAGCGATCGCCGGGGCGGTAATCACTGCCCATGAGGTCGAAGTCCAGCGGCGGTTGCGCACGCGGGTAATCGCCATCGTTCATTCCCAGCAGGCACACCAGCTTGAAGGGAATCGCCCGCATCGGCATCAAGGTGCAGAAGTTCACCGCACCGGCGAGAAAGCGTTGGGACAAACGCCCCTGATCGAGACCCGCAAGCCAGGCTTCACGGACGACGGTCAGCGGTAGTTCGTCTTGCAGACCTACCGACTCACAATTCTCAAGCCAGGTTTCCCGCAAATCTTCCAGTTGAGTCAGCAGGAAGTCGTCATGTTCGTTGCTGGCCTGGAAGAACAGCGACACCAATGCCTGCAAGCGCACACTCCATTGTTGGGGCGATGCCGGCTGCGTGAGCTCGCGATGTGCGACCTCCAAAGCATCCAGCAGCGCAACCAACGGGCCAATGAGCGCAGCATCCAGCCCACCGATCTCGTCGTAAGGCTCGATTCCACCACAAGCGCCGGCACTGCCAACTGCATAACCAAGCAACATGCGTCGCAGGCCAAAACGCCAACTGTTTTGTTCCAGCGCCTGGGGCAACCCCAGGCCCGCACGTTGTTCCGCATTCATCCCCCAGCGAATGCCGGCACCTTCGATCCAGCGGTGCAGGGTCGGCAGGTCACGCTCCTCGACACCAAAGCGGGCACGTAGGGCCGGAACGTCCAGCAAATCGAGGATTTCACTGACGGGGAAACGACTGTCGGGTAGCTTGAGCAGATGCTCCACGGCGATCAGCAATGGATCACGTCCCCGCTGCCCCTGGTCAGCCAGGGTGAAGGGGATGAAGCGCGGATCGTGACGTTCGAGTTGACCAAACACCGCCCGTATATGCGGTGCATAGCTGTCGATGTCCGGGACCATCACAATCACATCGCGGGGACGCAATTGTGGATCGGCGCTGAAGCGCGCAAGTAACTGATCGTGAAGGATCTCGACTTCACGCTGGGCACTGTGGGCGACGTGAAAACGGATCGATTGATCCTTCTGCGGATCTACGGCTGGCCAACGTTCGCGAGTCTCGTTCAGTGGCCGTAACTCAAGGATGTCATCCTGCAATTGATTGAGCATGTTCAGTGGCACGCTCTCGCTGAACAAGTCGATTCGACCGTCGCGAAACGCCGAGCGATAGCTGTTCGGATCGTCGTAGCTGTCGAGCAGGTTGATGTAGTCGCGCCCCTGCTTGCCCCATGCTGCGAGCAATGGATGAGCGTGCTGATGAAGGGTCTGCGGGTCGAGTACAACTGGCATACCGCTTTTGCGGGCCTGTCGTTTGTATTGATGCCTCAACAAGTCTTTATCGGCGACGATGTCCGCCCAGTGGTGACGACACGGGTTATGCACGCACAGCAGCACCTGGCTGAATCGAGCCAGCCCGGCCAGCGCTTCCAGGGCTTGAGCAGGCAGAGAGGAAATCCCGAACACGATCACACGGGAGGGCAATCCGCGGGGTGCTAATTCGAGGCTGTTGATACGTTCGATAAAACGTTGATGGACACCAGCGCGGCTTTGCGCCATACCCTCTTCACCGACATCCAGTAACAGCGCACGCCACAACTCTGCCTGCCAGCAATTCGCTGGCGGCAACGTTTTGGCTTCACCTCTTGCGTTGCGTAACTGGTGACGACCGTCTGCCCAATCTTCGAGCCAGTCGGCCCGATACACCTGATACTGGTCGAACAGATCCGCCAACCGTTCAGCGAGCTGATAGCGTTTGCGCAGGTCGCTGTCATTGGTAAGGAAGCGTTGCAAGGGCTCGAAGTGCGGCTGATTGATCAGCTGCGGAAGCAGGCGCATCAGGCGCCAGGTCAGCGGGGCTTTGTCGAGCAACGACTTGGCCGGGATCTCGTCACGTCCCAGGACCATGCGATAGAGCTGCCACATGAAGCTACCAGGCAACTGTACGTCGATGGCTGCGGCGATTCCGCAACCCCCCATGTCATCCTCTTCAGCGTCTTCGGCCAGTGCCAGTTTGAGCCATTGTGCAATGCCGTTGCTCTGCACCAGAGCGATTTCATTCTCCAGAGGAGCCAGCGGGTAACGCCGCATCCAGCTAACCACCAGGCTGCGCAACTCGTCCAGGCGGTTGCCGTGAACCACCATAAAACCAGCACTGAGGGACGTCGCGTCCGGCATAAAGGCTTCCTTGGAAAATACAAATGCTAGGGCCGAACCTTAGCATTGTCGGGAGACGGTGACAGCCGAGAGCTGTCCGGTAGTGCTGTACGAACTTTCCTGCGGACAAAACAAAACCCCTATCTGCATACGCAGATAGGGGTTTCGGAATTTAATCTTGACGATGACCTACTCTCAC
>NZ_JBSVWS010000079.1:0-26271 GCF_054071155.1 Pseudomonas sp. SDO5532_S415
CCGCATTCGCGAGCAGGCTCGCTCCCACATGTGATCTGCGACATGCCTGAAATCGCGCAACAAAAAAGGCCTCGCATCAGCGAGGCCTTTTATTTGGGCTTCAATATTTTCAACTTTGCGGCCTCAATCCTTGAGACAGTCCGAAGATGAACAGCAATAAATCATGATCGGGCTGAGTGGCCACGGATGCCTTGGCGACCCGTGGCAGGGGGCAATGGTCGCCACTCACTGAACTAAGAACTTGCGTGCGTGGCTGCTCCCAAGCTGCCACCGCGAGTGAAGCAACTGCCAAGGCTCCTACTAAAAACAAACCTCGCGCAACTTCAAGTTTCATTGCTATAAACCTTTGATGGCGCTGCCAAACGCCGTCTTGTAAAAATAGACGAGCTTTTCCCAGTCCGTAGGGCTGAACGACGAGTGGCGACGCAACTGCTTCAGGTCGTGAACGGCCGCCTGCCGTGCGCTCAAACGCTGCCGGCATTTCTCCAGATCAATCAGCGCTATTTCGACCTTGGCGGCCTCGCGTTCACCGGTCACGCGCACGAACACATGCTTGGTATAGAGGCAACTGTGCTGCCAACGGCCCTTGTGCATGCGCGCCAGGTTCTCGGCCAATTCCTTCAACACCCGATCGTGCAGCGCTTCACCGTGACGCTCACGCTCACCAGCCGCGTACCAGTGTTCGAGTTCCAGGAAACCATCCAATGATTTGGTCACCAGCAATGCGCGCCATTTGTGCACGGGATCGCGCTGTGCACCGCAGAAAACGATTTCCGGGACACCCACGCCGAGCTGGCCGACACCGATGAGGGCGTCACGCTCGCGCAACACTGTCGGCCGCCCGACCGGATGCAACAGGCTGCGATAGGTGTGCCCGGTCTGACGCTTGGCATAGAGCAGCTGGCCATCACTGCCCACGACGCGCTCTACGCCACTTTCTCCTCCGCGCCGGACATTGGGTTCTTCCACCCATTCACCGCGCTGATTCCAGAAATAGTCGAAGCAGTCCTGGGAAACGACGTCCGATCCTGCTGCACACTGCACTGCCATCCTGTTACCTCTTGCGTAATACGTAAACCCGCCACATGGCATAGAGCGGTAAAAAGTCCAGACGTTCCTGAATACGGAAACCCGCCTCTTCAAATTCCTGTTCTACCGTAGCAGCAGGTAACACAAATCGGTTTTGGTAACCGACTTGCCCACGCGTGCGTTCGAGACGCTTGCGTTTCCAGGCCTTGAAATTGCCATCCACCCACAGTGACAGGATCACGCTGTCGCGGGTGACGCGCTCGAATTCGCGCAGAATCACCCGTCGATGCTCGGCTTCACCGATGTGATGGAGCAAACGCATGCAGAAAATGCTGTCGACGGCGTTATCAGGCAAGGCGATGTCGAATGCAGAAGTGTGCAAGGGTTGTACCCGTTTCACCACATCGGCCGGCTGCGCCTGCGTGGCTATCTTCAACATCGACTCGGAGTTGTCGGCGCCGATGATCACCCGATTGGGTTTTTCCGCCAACAAGGGCCAGAAACGCCCCGCACCGCATGGCAGATCGAGTACCAGACCTGGCTCGCCAACCAGCGTCAGCGCCTTTCGCGCCAGTTGCTCGTCACGCCAATGGGACAGTTTACGACTGACGCCATCCTGATGTTTGAGCAGGTACTGCTGTGCGTGCTGGTCGTCGTATTTCTCGGAAAAATCAAGTTTGATCGGGGCGGCCATCATCAAGGTCTCCTGTACTTCTGATGACGACCACCTTAGGTAGCGTCGTGTCAGTGTCAGGTCATGCCTTTGTGAAAAAATTGTCATGTAAAACCCCGAATCGTTTCGAGGTTTTACATGACTAGGCCACCGATCAGGATTGCCCTTCTTCAGGTCGCTCAGCTCACCCGCGACCTAGACAGTTCCACCTGAAAACGACAGCCATGGGGTTCCATGTTGGTCAGGCTGACGCTCCAGCCCTGGTTTTCACAGATTCGTTGCACCAGCGACAATCCCAGGCCCAAACCCTCTCCGCGCTTCTCGTTGCCGCGCACGAAAGGCTCGAACATCGCCTCGCGCTTCTCTTCGGGAATACCCACACCGCTGTCCTCGACCATGAAACCGCTGTCTGACAGGCTCAGGCGAATGAAGCCCTGCTCTGTGTAGTGCAGTGCGTTACGCAACAGGTTACCCATGACCGCATGCAGGAATGTCGCGTTGAAGCGCGTGTCGTGCGGCTTGCCCGGCTCGATAATCAGTTTCAGCCCTTTGGCCTCGATCGGTGCACGCCATTGACTGATCAACCCGTCGGCCACCTCACCCAGCGTTTGCTGTGGCGACATGCCTGCGTCTTCGCGCTGTGCCCGGGCCAGCATCAGGAAGGTTTGCACCAGATCGCGCATTTCTTCGCTGGCGCGAGCGATTCGCTCAACCTGAGCGCGACCACGCTGATCAATACCGGGGTTTTCCAGCAGCAGTTCGCAGGAACTTGCAAGCACCATCAACGGCGTGCGCAACTCGTGGCTGACGTCACTGGTGAACATCCGCTCCCGGGTCAATGCCTGGCGTAGGCGTCCCAAGGTAGCGTCGAAGGCTACCGCCAGTTCGCCCACTTCATCAGCCGCATAATCCGGCGCCAGTGGCGGCGCCAGCCCCAGCAACTGGTCGCGATGACGCACCTGCCGGGCCAGTCGTACGACCGGTGCCATGACCTTGCGCGCCAGGACCCAGCCGAGAAAAACCGCCAGTGCCAGGCTGAGCACGAAGCCCACCAGCACCACGGCAAACAGTACTCGTTCGCGCTCTTCGAAGTCGCTCTGATCCTGAAGCAGTACGTAGCGTCGACCGTCGACGATTTCGACCATGGCGTGATACGACAGCTGCTCGCGGAACACCTCGTGAAACCCCGAATCCAGGTGCCGCAGATCCTTGGGCAGTTCAAAATCGCCCGGCCCACCGCTGAAATAGAACAGCTGGTCCGGTTCGGGGCGATGGCTCCAGTCCGAGACGTTATCCATCAGCAACAAGCGCTGAAGATCGCCGCCCAAACCTGCGGAAATCAATTTTTCTTCCACCAGGTGCACGGTCGCCACAATGCCCATGGCAAAGGCACCCGCCACCAGTGCGCTCATGAGCGCAAAGGCAATGATGATCCGTTGAGCGAGGCTCTGTCTAAACTCCATCACGCCCCTCTGCCAAGCGGTAACCCACACCGTGCACGGTGTGCAGCAACGGTTTGGCGAACGGTTTGTCGATCACCTGGCGCAGCTGATGCACGTGGCTACGCAGGCTGTCGCTGTCCGGGCAGTCATCGCCCCACAGCGCCTCTTCGAGAATTTCACGGCGCAATACGTGAGGACTTTTCTGCATCAGCACTGCCAGCAACTTCAGGCCCACCGGGTTGAGTTTGAGCAAGCGGCCTTCGCGGGTGACTTCGAGTGTATCGAGGTCGTAGATCAGATCGCCGACTTGCAAGGTGCGGCGACCACCGCCCTGGGACCGGCGCATGACGGCTTCAACCCGCGCCGCCAGTTCAGACAAGGCGAAAGGTTTGATCAGGTAGTCGTCGGCACCGGACTTGAAGCCCTGCAACCGGTCGTCCAGTTGATCGCGAGCGGTGAGCATGATCACCGGCGTATCACGGCGGGCATCTTCGCGCAGGCGTTTGCACAAGGTGTAGCCGTCGATGCCGGGCAGCATGATGTCGAGCACGATCAAATCGTAATGTTCGGTGGCCGCCAGGTGCAGGCCAGACAAGCCGTCTTGCGCGCAATCCACGGTGTAGCCTTTGAGCCCCAGATAATCGGCCAGATTGGCCAGGATATCGCGGTTGTCTTCAACCAATAAAATTCGCATGGGCACCTTCTCCGTACACGGTAACGGCCGTCTTGGCCCGCGCAGCTTAAGGCCAAGTGTGGCTCACGGCTAGGATTGCGTGCAGCGCTCAATGAGGTGGAAAAGCCTGCCCGGGGCTTAACGACTTTTTCACTTTCGGTTCACGGGCCGGCGACAGGATCGGGTTCACACTCCGCGCGGTTGCGCTCTTCAGTCACATCACCGACCCAGGAACTGCCATGGTTTCGACCTCCATCCGCCCCGCTTCCCGCCCGCTCAACGTTTGGCTGTGCCTGGGCGTACCCGCCGTTGCGGCCATCCTTTTGATCCTGCTGGAATTGACCTCGCTGGATATGGACCTGGCCAAACTGTTCTACGACCCGGTCGCAGGAGGCTTTATCGGGCGACACAGTTACTTCCTGGAAACCGTCCTGCATGACCGTGCCAAGCAAGTGGTCATTGCCTTCTCGGTGTTGGCCATTCTCGGTTTTGTCGGCTCGTTCTTCATGGCCAGGCTCATGCCGTTCAAGCGAGAGCTGGGCTGCCTGGTGCTATCCCTTGGCCTGGCGACGTCCTTTGTCACCCCCATGAAAGCGGTGACGGCAGTACAGTGTCCGTGGAGTCTTGAACAGTTCGGTGGTCACGAAACCTACAGCGAATTGCTCAGCCCGCGCCCTCCCACAGAGAAACCCGGGCGCTGCTGGCCTGGCGGACACGCCGCGACCGGTTTCACTCTGTTTGCGCTGTTCTTCGTCTTGCGCGACCGTCGTCCGCGACTGGCCCGCGCGGCGTTCGTCTTCGCCTTCGCTCTGGGTTCGGTGTTTTCCATCGGGCGGATGATGCAGGGGGCGCACTTTTTCTCCCACAACGTGTGGACGGCGGTGTTCTGCTGGTTGATTTGCCTGGGGGCTTATTACTGGATTTTGTATCGGCCCGGTGCAAAAACCGAAATCGTGGCCAAAGCACAACCAGTTAGCACCTGAAACGCAGATTGGAAATGTGGGAGCGAGCCTGCTCGCGAAGAGGCCGGAACATTCAATACTTATATCGCCTGGCACACCGATTTCGCGAGCAGGCTCGCTCCCACAATGGATTGAAGTGGCCATCAAAATACGGGCAATAAAAAACCCCGCCTGCTTTCGCAGGGCGGGGTTTTCAGTACAGGGGGTAAGGCTGGCTTACATCATGCCGCCCATGCCACCCATGCCGCCCATGTCTGGCATGCCGCCGCCAGCACCGCCTTCTTTCTTCGGCGCGTCAGCGACTGCTGCTTCGGTGGTCAGGATCAGACCGCCGATCGAGGCTGCGGCTTGCAGAGCCGAACGGGTTACCTTGGTTGGGTCCAGGATGCCCATTTCGATCATGTCGCCGTATTCGCCAGTCGCAGCGTTGTAGCCGAAGCTGCCTTCGCCGTTCTTGACCTTGTCGACAACCACGCTTGGCTCGTCGCCGGAGTTGGCAACGATCTGACGCAGCGGCGCTTCAACAGCGCGACGCAGTACAGCGATACCTACGTCCTGATCGGCGTTGTCGCCTTTCAGTTCGGTCAGTGCTTCCAGAGCACGGATCAGGGCCACGCCACCGCCAGGCACCACGCCTTCTTCAACGGCTGCACGGGTAGCGTGCAGGGCGTCTTCAACGCGGGCTTTCTTCTCTTTCATTTCAACTTCGGAGCCAGCGCCAACCTTGATCACTGCAACGCCGCCGGACAGCTTGGCCAGACGCTCTTGCAGTTTTTCACGGTCGTAGTCCGAGGAAGTCTCGGCAACCTGGGCACGGATCTGAGCAACACGACCTTCGATGTCAGTATGAACGCCAGCACCGTCAACGATAGTGGTGTTTTCCTTGGACAGGGTCACGCGCTTGGCGTTACCCAGGTGCTCCAGGGTGGTGCTTTCCAGGCTCAGGCCGATCTCTTCGGAGATGACGGTACCGCCGGTCAGGACGGCGATGTCCTGCAGCATGGCCTTGCGACGGTCGCCAAAGCCTGGTGCCTTGACGGCTGCGACTTTAACGATGCCACGCATGTTGTTCACAACCAGAGTCGCCAGGGCTTCGCCTTCAACGTCTTCGGCCACGATCAGCAGTGGACGGCCGGCTTTGGCAACGGCTTCCAGCACTGGCAGCATTTCGCGGATGTTCGAGATCTTTTTGTCGACCAGCAGGATCAGCGGGCCGTCCAGCTCGGCGACCATGGTCTCCGGCTTGTTGACGAAGTACGGGGACAGGTAGCCACGGTCGAACTGCATGCCTTCAACGACCGACAGTTCGTTTTCCAGGCCCGAGCCTTCTTCAACGGTGATCACGCCTTCTTTACCGACTTTTTCCATGGCTTCGGCAATGATGTCGCCGATGGAGTTGTCGGAGTTGGCGGAGATGGTACCTACCTGAGCGATAGCCTTGGTGTCAGCGCATGGCTTGGACAGGGCTTTCAGCTCTTTGACGATCGCGATGGTCGCTTTGTCGATACCGCGCTTGAGGTCCATCGGGTTCATGCCGGCAGCGACGGCTTTCAGGCCTTCGTTGACGATCGATTGAGCCAGAACGGTAGCGGTGGTGGTGCCGTCGCCTGCGTCATCGTTGGCACGGGAGGCAACGTCTTTGACCAGCTGCGCGCCCATGTTTTCGAAACGGTCTTCCAGTTCGATTTCCTTGGCTACGGAAACGCCGTCCTTGGTGATGGTCGGAGCGCCGAAGCTCTTCTCGATGATCACGTTACGGCCTTTCGGGCCCAGGGTCGCTTTTACTGCGTCAGCCAGGACGTTGACACCGGTGAGCATTTTCTTGCGGGCGGAATCGCCGAATTTAACTTCTTTAGCAGCCATGATCGATATTCCTTAAATACTTTGTAGTAGCGGGAAAATGAGCGGGGAATCAGCCTTCGATAACAGCGAGGATTTCGTTCTCGCTCATTACCAGCAGGTCTTCGCCGTCGACTTTCACAGTGTTGCTGCCGGAGTAAGGACCGAACACAACCTTGTCGCCCACTTTTACGGACAGTGCACGCACTTCACCGTTTTCCAGTACGCGGCCGGTGCCGACAGCGAGGATCTCGCCGCTGTTGGCTTTTTCAGCAGCCGAACCTGGCAGGACGATACCGCCAGCGGTTTTCTTTTCTTCTTCGCTGCGACGGATGACGACGCGGTCATGCAGAGGACGAAGCTTCATTGTCGATCTCTCCTAATTGTGGTTTTCATCGGCCGGTGTAGTCCCGGCGGGTTTAACAAAGTCCGGCGGTGCCGGGTGCGGCTCGACAAGCGAGACGCGGAAGTCTGTCTGGCGTGATTGCCAGAAACCTTGCGGTGACCGATACATAAGGGCGCATAAGCTTATTACAAGGGGCGGGGAGCAAAAAAATTTCAGGTTAATGCCCCGCAAACGAACACGGCACCCGAAGGTGCCGTGTCGCTGTGACGTTACTTGGTATCGCGATGTTCGAACTCGCCTTCGATCACGTTGGGCTCGCGGCCCAGCGGTTCACGCGGCGCGGGACCGCCACGGGACTGGAGGTCCTCGGCGAATGCACGTTGGCGGATCGCTTGCTCCTCGGCACGCCGGCGCATTTTATTGGCCAGCAGGCGACGGCTGATTGGCAGCAGCATGACCAGGCCGATCACGTCGCTGATGAAACCCGGAAGGATCAACAGGCCACCGGCCAATGCCAGCATCAGGCCTTCGAGCATGGTCTGCGCAGGCAGCTCGCCACGGTTCAGGCTTTCACGGGCACGCAGCGCCGTGGCCAGACCGGCGATCCGCAGTACGAACACGCCGAACATCGAGCCGAGAATGATCAGCAGCAGGGCCGGGAAAAACCCGATAGCCCCTGCCACCTTGACGAATACGAACAGCTCCAACACCGGAAACAGCAGAAAGAGCAACAAAAAAGGGCGCATCAAATGGTTCCTCAACGCAAGAATGCCTTGCCAGTTCACCTTAGATGACGTCGCCGTTTCGTGAATTCAAGCGTCGGCCACTTCATTTTTCGGCCAATGCTCGGCGTGGGCCAGAAAAACCAAGGCTTCGCGAACTTGTGTCGGCGTATTACATGGAGCCTGGAACGGCAGCCAGTAGATGCCCTGGCCGATCCGCAGGTGCATGCCTTCGGTATCGATACCGACCATTTGCGCCGGCGCGGTTTTCGGCAGCCCCGCCAGGTCGACGTAATGGGCAATGGCCTTGGCGTGATCGGCGTTCATGTGCTCGACCATGCTCACTTCGGCCTTGCCGGCGAAGGGATTGGCCAAGGTCAGGTCGTTGACCCAGTGAATGGCGCCGAAACCTCCGATGTAACGGTGACGCACCGGTTGCAGTACCCAGAAATCGAAATCATGGGCCTTGTGATAGTTCTGCGAATCCGGGAAGTAGCGGTAGTAACGCTCGGCGGCGGCTTCGATGGCGGCCTCGTCCTCGATCTGGTGCGCCTCTGCCAGGTAGGTCAAGCGACCGACAGCTTGCACATCTTCGGCTCCACGCTCGCCGACGAACAGCGAGCACTTCGGGTCTTTCTGCAAATTGTGGGTGTGCTGGGCGATACGGCTGATCAGGATCAACGGCCGGCCCTGCTCGTCCAGACAGTACGGAACCACGGAACCGAACGGAAAACCGGGCATTGCCTTGGAGAGCGTCGACAGGACGCCGCGGTATTCCTTGAGCAGCAATTCTCGGGCATGCTTGGCAACTTCAACGCTCAATTTATGACTCCTTATATAGAATCCGTCAGAAAAACGGACGGGCGACTGGTGAAAGTCCCAGTACGCCATCGGGGCAGTTCTCATGTGCAGCCAGGCCATGTCAGGCGCAGATCGAGAGGCTCTCTACAAGGAAACCACTCAGAACTGCTACCGGGGCATGCGAATGCAACTCACTGACAAAGTAATCATTATCACCGGCGGTTGCCAGGGTTTGGGCCGTTCCATGGCCGAGTATTTCGCCGCCAGGGGCGCGAAGCTTGCGCTGGTGGATCTCAACCAGGAAAAGCTCGATGACACCGTGGCCGCGTGCAAGGCCAAGGGCGTCGAAGCCCGCGCCTACCTGTGCAACGTGGCCAATGAAGAGCAAGTGACCCACATGGTCGCCCAGGTTGCCGAAGACTTCGGCGCGATCCACGGCCTGATCAACAACGCCGGCATCCTGCGTGACGGGCTGCTGCTCAAGGTCAAGGATGGCGAGATGACCAAAATGAGCCTGGCCCAGTGGCAGGCGGTCATCGACGTCAACCTGACCGGCGTGTTCCTGTGCACCCGTGAAGTCGCGGCGAAAATGGTCGAGCTGAAGAACAACGGCACGATCATCAATATCTCGTCGATTTCCCGCGCAGGCAATGTCGGCCAGACCAACTACTCCGCCGCCAAGGCCGGTGTCGCCGCCGCAACCGTGACCTGGGCCAAGGAACTGGCGCGCTACGGCATCCGCGTGGCCGGTATTGCACCGGGCTTCATCGAAACCGAGATGACCCTGGGCATGAAACCCGAAGCGCTGGAGAAAATGACTTCGGGCATTCCGCTCAAGCGCATGGGCAAGCCGCAAGAGATCGCCCATTCGGCGGCGTACATTTTCGAGAACGACTATTACACCGGCCGGATTCTGGAAATGGATGGCGGGTTGCGCATTTAAATCCCGACCTAAAACGAATGTGGGAGCGAGCCTGCTCGCGAAAGCGGTCTATTGGTCACCATCGAGGGTGGCTGACAGGACCTCTTCGCGAGCAGGCTCGCTCCCACAGGGGCTGTATTTCAGTGAATCAATCGTCGCTGATGGTGATGTTCGGCATCGCCGGCGTCGCCGCTTCCTGCAATACGATCCGCGCACCGACATGGCGGGCCAGTTCCTGGTAAACCATGGCAATCTGGCTGTCCGGCTCGGCGATCACCGTCGGTTTGCCGCCATCGGCCTGCTCGCGGATGACCATCGACAGCGGCAACGAGGCCAGCAGTTCGACGCCGTACTGGTTGGCCAGTTTCACGCCGCCGCCCTCACCGAACAGATGCTCGGCATGTCCGCAGTTGGAGCAGATGTGCACGGCCATGTTTTCCACCACGCCCAGCACCGGGATGTTGACCTTGCGGAACATTTCCACGCCCTTGCGTGCGTCGAGCAAGGCCAGGTCCTGCGGTGTGGTGACAATAACGGCACCGGCCACCGGGACTTTCTGTGCCAGGGTCAACTGGATGTCACCGGTACCCGGCGGCATGTCGATGACCAGGTAATCCAGGTCGCCCCACGCGGTTTGGGTCACCAGTTGCAACAAGGCGCCGGAGACCATCGGCCCGCGCCACACCATCGGCGTGTTGTCGTCGGTGAGGAAGGCCATGGACATCACTTCCACGCCATGGGACTTGAGCGGAACGAACCATTTCTGATCCTTGACCTCGGGACGGGTGCGCTCAGGTATACCGAACATGATGCCCTGGCTCGGGCCGTAGATATCCGCATCGAGAATCCCGACCTTGGCGCCTTCGCGGGCCAGGGCCAGCGCAAGGTTGGCGGCGGTGGTGGATTTGCCGACGCCACCCTTGCCTGAAGCCACGGCCACCACGTTCTTGACGTTGGCCAGGCCTGGAATCTGCGCCTGGGCCTTGTGCGCGGCAATAACACTGGTGATATCAACGCGGGCAGTTGTCACGCCGTCCAGGCCTTCGATGGCCATTTGCAGCATCTGTGCCCAGCCGCTCTTGAACAGGCCGGCGGCATAGCCCAGCTCAAGCTGAACGCTGACGCGGTCACCCTGAATGTCGATGCTGCGCACGCACCCGGCGCTGACCGGGTCCTGGTTCAGGTAAGGGTCGGTGTATTGGCGAAGGACGGCTTCCACCGCTGCGCGATTGACGGCGCTCATGGGCAACTCCGATAGCAAGACTGGAAAATCAGGTGGGTATCCTAACCGTTCCGCACCCAAGTCGGCATGCCTGAAGATCATTTGTTGCGAACGCATTCTGTGGCGAGGGAGCTTGCTCCCGTACGGTTGCGAAGCAGCCGTAATCCAGTTGACGCAATTCTATTGCCGGAGCCGGACTGCAAGGGTTGGGGCGGCTTCGCCACCCAGCGGGAGCAAGCTCCCTCGCCACGAAAACCTTCTTGCACCAAGAAAACCTGTCGCCACTTTAGTAAAGGACGATACATCTGGAATCTGGCCAGAAAGGTGAAAAATATGCGCCGGCGCTTTATAGTGGCCGACCTCCGTTTCATCAAGTAGCCGAGCCCCATGTCCGAGCCACGCAAGATCCTCGTCACCAGCGCCCTGCCCTATGCCAATGGTTCGATTCACCTCGGCCATATGCTGGAATACATCCAGACCGATATGTGGGTGCGCTTCCAGAAGCACCGCGGCAACCAATGCATTTATGTCTGCGCCGACGACGCCCACGGTTCTGCGATCATGCTGCGCGCGGAAAAGGAAGGCATCACCCCGGAACAACTGATCGCCAACGTCCAGGCTGAACACAGCGCCGACTTTGCCGAGTTCCTGGTGGACTTCGACAACTTCCACTCCACTCACGCCGAAGAAAACCGTGAGCTGTCGAGCCAGATCTACCTGAAGCTGCGCGACGCCGGGCACATCGCCACGCGTTCGATCACGCAGTATTTCGACCCGGAAAAGAAAATGTTCCTGGCCGACCGCTTCATCAAGGGCACCTGCCCGAAATGCGGCACGGAAGACCAGTACGGCGACAACTGCGAAAAATGCGGTGCGACCTACGCACCGACCGACCTGAAAGATCCCAAGTCGGCGATCTCCGGCGCCACCCCGGTGCTCAAGGATTCCCAGCACTTCTTCTTCAAGTTGCCGGACTTCCAGGAAATGCTGCAGGCCTGGACCCGCAGCGGCACCCTGCAAGACGCCGTCGCCAACAAAATCGCCGAATGGCTGGATGCCGGCCTGCAACAGTGGGACATCTCCCGCGATGCGCCGTACTTCGGCTTTGAAATTCCAGACGAGCCGGGCAAGTACTTCTACGTGTGGCTGGATGCGCCGATCGGCTACATGGCGAGCTTCAAGAACCTCTGCAACCGTACGCCGGAGCTGGACTTCGACGCGTTCTGGGGCAAGGACTCCACCGCCGAGCTGTACCACTTCATCGGCAAGGACATCGTCAACTTCCACGCCCTGTTCTGGCCAGCCATGCTCGAGGGCGCGGGCTACCGCAAGCCGACCGGCATCAACGTGCACGGCTACCTGACCGTCAACGGTCAGAAAATGTCCAAGTCCCGTGGCACCTTCATCAAGGCCCGGACCTACCTGGATCATCTGTCGCCGGAATACCTGCGCTACTACTACGCGGCCAAACTGAGCCGTGGTGTCGACGACCTCGACCTGAACCTCGAAGACTTCGTGCAGAAGGTCAATTCCGACCTGGTCGGCAAGGTTGTCAACATCGCCAGCCGTTGCGCCGGTTTCATCCACAAGGGCAATGCCGGTGTCATGGTCGACACCAACGCCGCGCCGGAGCTGACCGAAGCCTTCCTGGCCGCCGCGCCTGGTATCGCCGATGCCTACGAGGCCCGCGACTTTGCCCGCGCCATGCGCGAAATCATGGCCCTGGCCGACCGCGCCAACGCCTGGATCGCCGACAAGGCACCGTGGTCGCTGAACAAACAGGAAGGCAAGCAGGATGAAGTCCAGGCCATCTGCGCCACCGGCGTCAACCTGTTCCGCCAGCTGGTGATCTTCCTCAAGCCGGTGCTGCCGCTTCTGGCTGCCGATGCCGAGGCATTCCTGAACGTCGCGCCATTGACCTGGAACGATCATACGATCTGGCTTGCCAACCATCAGCTGAACGAGTTCAAGCCGCTGATGACCCGTATCGACCCGGTTAAAGTGCAGGCCATGACCGACGCTTCGAAAGAAGACCTGACCGCCAGCCAGACCGACACCGGCGAAGCTGCACCCGCCGGCAACGGCGAACTGGCCAAGGATCCGTTGTCCCCGGAAATCGAATTCGACACCTTCGCTGCGGTCGACCTGCGCGTTGCCCTGATCGTCAAGGCCGAAGCTGTGGAAGGCGCCGACAAGCTGTTGCGCCTGACGCTCGACATCGGTGACGAACAGCGCAACGTGTTCTCCGGGATCAAGAGCGCCTACCCGGACCCGTCCAAGCTCAATGGTCGTCTGACCATGATGATCGCCAACCTCAAGCCTCGCAAAATGAAATTCGGCATCTCCGAAGGCATGGTGATGGCGGCCGGTCCTGGCGGTGAAGAAATCTATCTGCTGAGCCCTGACAGCGGCGCCAAGCCTGGTCAGCGGATCAAGTAAGGCACGGCGGCAAAGCGATCCCACAGTCGTGCCTGGCGCGCCTGTGGGATTTTCATGTCTGGCCCACCCTCCGCCCTTGCCGGATAATGCCTAAGCTTTTCCAGACAGCGGTGTTAAACAACTCCGTCCTTGCCGGCACGATCATGACCGAAACACTGCTCACGCTTATCAGCACCGCCCTGATCAACAACCTCGTGTTGCATTGGCCGCTGGGTGTCGATCCGCTGCTGGGCAGCGAACGTCGGCAAGTCCATGCCCTGGGCGTGGCGACGACCTGCCTGATGCTGATTGTCGGCCTGCTCGGTTATGCGCTCTATCATTGGCTGCTCATCCCGCTGGAATTGACGTCGCTGCGTCTGTTCGTATTCCTGCCCCTGAGCGTGCTGCTGATCGGTCCTCTGCTGAAGGGCTTGTCCCGGGTATTTTCGACGCTGTCGTTTGAAGGTCTCTGGCCGCTGCTGCTGGGCAACGCCGGCGTGCTCGGGGTGGCGCTTCTCGGCATTCAGGGTGACAAAGGCTTTTTTGCTGCCGCAGCCCTGAGCCTGGGCGGCGGGCTGGGGTTCTGGCTGGTGCTGAGTCTGTTCAACGACCTGCGTCAACGCACACTCGATAACGATGTTCCCCTGCCCTTTCGCGGCTTGCCGATCGACCTGATCGGCGCCGGCCTGATCGCAGTGGCCTTTCTCGGATTCAGCGGACTGATCAAAACATGAGTCTGATTCAACGCATCGACGCTCTCTTGCCGCAGACCCAATGCGGCAAGTGCGGCCATCCCGGATGCAAGCCCTACGCTGAAGGCATCGCCAACGGCGAGCCGATCAACAAGTGTCCACCGGGCGGCAACGAAACCATCAACGCCCTGGCCGAACTGCTGAAGGTACCGGTGCTGGAACTGGATCTCAGCCGTGGATCCGCCCCGGCACAGATTGCGTACATCCGCGAAGCCGAGTGCATCGGTTGCACCAAGTGCATCCAGGCCTGCCCGGTAGACGCCATCGTCGGCGCGGCCAAGCTGATGCACACGGTGATTATCGACGAATGCACCGGTTGTGACCTCTGCGTGGCGCCATGCCCTGTGGATTGCATCGAAATGCATCCGTTGCCGATGGCCACCGTGCTGCCGATTGTCGGTGGCCTGGCGTTCAGCCTGGAAGAACAACGGGCCCGCGCCGCCAAACGTAATCACGCACGACGCCGTTTCGAGCAACGCAACGCCCGCCTGCTGCACGAAGAACAACAAAAAGCCGCCGAGCGCCAGGCCCGTGCGCAACGCGCCGCCCAACCCGCGCAAGTGGCGCTTGACCCGGTGCAAGCCGCCCTCGAACGCGTCCGCGCACAGAAAGCCGCCAATGCCGATGCGGCGCTGAAGAAAGCCAAGATCGATCTGGCAATGAGTCGGGCGCAACTGACCAAGTCACTCAAGGCTTTTGGCCATCCGCCGACCTTCGAACAACAGTCGCAGTTGATCGCTCTGCAACAGCAATTCGAAGCCGCCGAGCAAACCTTGGCACAACTGGAAAGCGCAACGCCGCCGTCCCCGACACCCGCTACGGTTGCTGCTCCACCGAAGAATGCCGACCTGAATCGGGCGAAGATCCAGTTGGCCATGCGCCGCGCGGAACTCAAAAAAGCCCAAGCCGCCGAGGCGCCCGCCGAGCAGATCGAAACCCTGGAACGTGCCGTCAGTGAAGCCGAACGCCAGGTGGATGCCTATGCAACCCCTTGAGTCGGTCGACGAACGCCTTCAGCAGGCCATGAAACTGGTTCTACTGGCTACGTTGCCAGGGATGCTGGCGTTGTTCTGGCTATACGGCTGGGGGGTGTTGATCAATCTGATGCTGGCAGGCGCCAGTGCACTGGCCGCTGAAGCGGCGGTACTGCAATTGCGCAAGCGCCCCCTTAAGCCGACCTTGAGCGATGGCAGCGCCCTCGTCAGTGCAACCCTGTTGGCCCTGGCCTTGCCGCCCTATTGCCCGTGGTGGCTCACGGTCAGTGCCGCCGCGTTTGCCATGGTGTTCGGTAAACACCTGTATGGCGGTGTCGGAAGCAATCCGTTCAACCCGGCGATGCTCGGTTTCGCCCTGGTAATGGTGGCTTTTCCGCAACAGATGACCCACTGGCCGGCGTCCCACGGCCTGAATCTGCCAGGTGGGTTACAGCAAGTGTTCGGTTTCGGTCCAACCCCGGATGCGTGGGTTGGGGCCACGGCGCTGGACAGCCTGCGAATCAATAAAAGCCTCACCATGGACGAACTGTTCTCGGCCAATCCGGCGTTTGGCCATTTCGGTGGTCGCGGTGTGGAATGGGTGAACCTGGCCTTTCTCGCGGGTGGCGTGTTTCTGCTGCAGCGACGTGTGTTCAGCTGGCATGCGCCGGTCGGCATGCTCGCCAGCCTGTTTATCATCAGTCTATTGTGCTGGAACGGTTCGGGCTCCGATTCCCATGGCTCACCGCTGTTTCATCTGTTGACCGGCGCCAGCGTGCTGGGAGCGTTCTTTATCGTTACAGAACCGGTGTCCGGCGCCAAAAGCCCCGGCGCACGACTGCTGTTCGGCATCGGTGTCGGGCTGCTGACGTATCTGATTCGTACGTGGGGCGGCTACCCGGACGGCGTGGCTTTTGCGGTGCTGTTGATGAACCTCTGTGTGCCGGCGCTGGAGCGGTTTGTCGCGGCCAGACAGCAGCGGACGGCATCATGAACCGAGCTTCGAGCGTTGCCGTCCTGACATTACTGGCCGTCCTCGGAGTCGGCCTGACCTGGTTCGCGCAGCACAGCAGCGAGCCACGGATCGCGGCGGAGCAACGCCTGATCGACAGTCGTAACCTGCTGGACCTGCTACCGCCCGGCAGCTACGACAATCAGCCTCTGGATCAAACGCTCACACTCGAAAAAACAGCACTGGGCAACAGCACACTGCTGACGGGCTACCGGGCAACCAAGGCCGGGCAGGCGTATGCCGTGCTGCTGCGCAGCCAGACCCTGGGTTACGCAGGCGCCATCGAACTGCTGATCGCCGTCGACGCTAACGGCAGGCTGATTGGCATCAAAACTCTCAAGCAAGCGGAAACACCGGGGCTCGGCGCACGGATCGCCGACTGGCCCAATGCCTGGCTTCAAATGTTTTCCGGCAAGTCCCGAACCGATCCGGTCGACAACGGCTGGGCCTTGAAAAAGGATCAAGGGCAATTCGACCAGATTGCAGGCGCGACAATGACTTCCAGAGCGGTGATAAACGCCACCCATGACGCGCTGCGCTACTTCGATGAGCACCGACAACAACTGCTTGGGAGCCCTTCCCATGAGTAAATCATTACTGTTGCAGCATTCACTGATGCTCGCGCCGCTTATCGGCGCCACCGGTTCACTGGTGAGCGCGCTTGGCCTGTGGCTGATGTTCATCGTGGTGATCAGTGTTTTTGGGCTGGGCATGAATGCACTGCGCCCGCGCTTGCATGCGGCGACGCATTTGCCGGCAAGCGTGCTGCTCGCCGCAACGCTGACCAGTTGCGCGGAACTCGGGGCGCAAACCTGGTCGTTGCAATGGCATCAACAGGTGGGAATCTATACCGCCTTGATTGCATTGCAATGTGTCGTGCTCGACCACACGGGTTTCTTCCAGAGCAGTTGGCGCGATCGCCTGCGCCTGTGCGGCCTGTTCGGTGCATTGATGGTGGGCCTGGGCGTGCTGCGCGAACTTATTGGTAACGGGACTCTGGGTAATCATCTACCGTGGCTCGCTGCTGCGACGCAAACGGATTGGCGCGGCTGGGTGCTGACCGCCGACGGAGGCTTGCGCCTGGCCACACTGGCCCCTGGTAGCTTCATTTTGCTGGGGTTGCTGGTCGCCGCATGGCAGGCCTGGCAGCGCCCGACACCTTCACACTGACCGCTTTCGAGGAATCGCACTGCCCATGAATGCCGCAAAACGTCTGGAAATTTTCCGCAGGCTGCATGAAGACAACCCGGAACCGAAGACCGAACTGGCCTATTCCTCACCGTTTGAACTGCTGATTGCGGTGATTCTTTCGGCGCAATCGACCGATGTCGGCGTCAACAAGGCCACGGCAAAACTGTTCCCGATAGCCAATACCCCTGCGGCAATCCATGCCCTGGGTGTCGAGGGCCTGTCGGAATACATCAAGACCATCGGCCTGTTCAACAGCAAAGCGAAAAACGTGATCGAGACCTGTCGCTTGCTGGTGGAACGTCATGCCGGGGAAGTGCCACAGACCCGTGAAGAGTTGGAAGCCCTGCCAGGCGTGGGCCGCAAAACTGCCAACGTGGTACTCAATACCGCATTTCGCCAGCTGACCATGGCCGTGGACACCCATATTTTCCGAGTCAGTAACCGCACCGGCATTGCGCCCGGCAAGAATGTGGTCGAAGTCGAGAAAAAACTCATGAAGTTCGTGCCCAAGGAGTACCTGCTCGACTCCCACCACTGGTTGATCCTTCACGGTCGCTACGTTTGCCTGGCCCGCAAGCCCCGGTGTGGCAGTTGCCGCATCGAAGACTTGTGCGAATACAAGCACAAGACCTCCGACGATTGAGCCACTATTGGATTTATTGATTCGTCGATTGAAAAAATCTTTTTTACCCGCCGGGAGATTGTCGATATAAGGAGCCCCAAAGGCCTTCTTAGCCTGGAGTAACTAAATGAGCACTGGCAAAGAGCAATTGGACGTAGATGAAGAATTCACTGCCGTTGAGGCTGATGATGCCGAACCTGTGGTTGAAGTAGCGAAAACCAACCTGAGTAAACGGCGTACCATCGACAATCTGCTGGAGGAGCGCCGACTGCAAAAGCAATTGGCCGATTACGACTTTGATTTATGACACCTGAAAGCCTCCCGAAACGGAGGCTTTTTACTGTGTGCCGAACCGCGATAAATGCCCGTTCATCACCTATGGTCGCCCCGGATAAAATCACACTAGCCCATTGCGCTGAGCCAGTTCGATCAGGTCTACCAGGGAGCGTGCATTGAGCTTCAGCAACAGGCGCGTCTTGTAAGTACTGACGGTCTTGTTGCTGAGAAACATCCCATCGGCAATCTCCTTGTTGGTCTTGCCCCTGGCCAGCTGTTGCAAGACCATCATTTCCCGCCCTGACAGGCGATCCACCATATCGGCTTCACTGGCGTTCCCGAGACTGGCGCGCACGGTATGTAAAGCCTGATTGGGAAAGTAGCTGTAACCGGACAAAACCGCTTTTATCGCACTGAGTAACTCCGTGAGATCCTGCTGCTTGCAAACATACCCCGCAGCCCCCGATTGCATGCAACGCATGGAAAAGTGTCCGGGAGCCTGGGAAGTCAATATCAGCACTTTCATGGGCATTGCCGCTGATGCAAGACGCGCAATAACTTCCAGCCCGTCCAGTTTCGGTATTCCGATATCCAGAATGACAATATCCGGCATGTGTTCGCGAGCAAGTTGCAATGCATCCACGCCGTTATCGGTTTCTGCAACAACTTCGTAGCCATGACGCTCCATTAGCATACGTACCGCAAGACGAATGACGGGGTGATCATCCACGATCAGCACTTTATTCATGGGCAAGTCCAATTTTCGCTGTTCGAATTTTTAGAGCCAGCACAATAGCCTAGTCGTTTCACCCATGGCATGCCGCCCCCCCCAACGACCTGCACCAAGAGACATTCCCTACAAGAATCGCGGATTAGTCCTACAAAACACCCTCGAACACAACGCGAAAAAAATTGTATCCGCGCGAGCAAATTACGCTTTACAACATTTTTAGTATCAACTTGCAACTTAAAAACAAAAACCAAAACCCAGCAAACAACATCCAAATGGACACTCGACACTAAAATTCAACTGACGTCACCCACTAAAACACTCACACCAGAAATATCACACATCGAGCACCCATTTACTCTTACAGCAAAAAATTCCAGATAGATAATTATTATCAAACCAACAGCATCAAACCACCGACCGAAAAAAAACAAAACAAACATGACTTACAATCAACACGAAGACATTAAAGACAAATGAATGGCGTAACATAACTCTCAATAACGCGCATTACATCTCAATCCGAACGAGAAAACACACAACACGACGAGTAACAGGAATGAACAAATTTAAAAAAAGAATAACCAATCCCATGACAATAATCGCGACATTCGCAACGCTGTCTGAAACATCGGCAGCGATCTCTCTTCCGTTCCTGGACAATCAGGAAAGAGAGATATATGTCTGGTTTCTGATCAGCTTCCCCTTTTATCTACTGTTCCTTTTCTTTGCCACACTCAACTTCAATTACCGATCTCTGTACTCACCTTCTGATTTTGAAAAGGACGAGCATTTTCTGAAGGCCATGAACGAGGCGCAGACACAGGAAAACAATGCTTCGGTAAATGACTTGCGGCCAGCCGCCTCTCCCGGCAGTGCACAGGCTCCGCCAGACGAAACAGGGTTGCAGCCTCCGCTCCATATTCGCCTGCCCGAATTACTGAGGGATCTGCACATCATCGATACACGCCGGATGAAAAACAAACCCGAACTCAGCGCTTCGCTGGAGAAGATACAAAGGACACAGGAAAAGCGGCCGCGCGTCATTTTGTTTCTTACCGGTGCGGAATCGGAAAAATTACTGAATGGACGTGTACTCAAATATTTCAAACAGACAAAAAAACGCGGCAGCGCCCATTTCTGTGTGGCTTATAACTTGAGTTCGCAGGGGATGACTGTCATGGACCCCGATTGCCGACTGACACACAACGCTCAGCAGCAGGATAGGTCCGATCAGTGAGAGGCAGACGGGAAGGTATCTATCAGGTCAAACGTGAATCGTTGTATCGCACATTTAAAAAACCTCTTGCAGATTTGTGGCCCCGTCGATGACGAGGCCACAAATCCATCACAGGCTCAAACCACTCAGAACAGCTTGCGGCCTTTGTTTGCAGCAATACGCATGCGCAAGGCATTGAGCTTGATGAAGCCCGCCGCATCGGCCTGGTTGTAAGCGCCGCCATCTTCCTCGAAGGTCGCGATGTTGGCGTCGAACAACGACTCATCGGACTTGCGACCGGTGACGATCACGTTGCCCTTGTACAGCTTCAGGCGCACGACGCCGTTCACGTGAACCTGGGACGCATCAATCATCTGTTGCAGCATCAGACGCTCAGGACTCCACCAGTAGCCGGTGTAGATCAGGCTGGCGTACTTCGGCATCAGCTCGTCCTTGAGGTGAGCCACTTCGCGGTCCAGGGTGATCGATTCGATCGCACGGTGGGCGCGCAGCATGATGGTGCCGCCAGGCGTCTCGTAGCAGCCACGGGATTTCATGCCCACGTAACGGTTCTCGACGATGTCCAGACGACCGATACCGTGTTCACCACCGATACGGTTCAAGGTCGCCAGCACGGTGGCCGGGGTCATTTCGACGCCGTCCAGGGCCACGATGTCGCCGTTGCGGTAAGTCAGTTCCAGGTACTGCGGCTTGTCAGGAGCGTTTTCCGGGGAGACGGTCCAGCGCCACATGTCTTCTTCATGCTCGGTCCAGGTGTCTTCCAGCACGCCGCCTTCATAGGAGATGTGCAGCAGGTTGGCATCCATCGAGTATGGGGATTTTTTCTTGCCGTGACGCTCGATCGGGATCGCGTGCTTTTCAGCGTAATCCATCAGTTTCTCACGGGACAGCAGGTCCCATTCGCGCCACGGGGCGATCACTTTCACGCCAGGTTTCAGGGCGTAGGCGCCCAGTTCGAATCGAACCTGGTCATTGCCCTTGCCGGTGGCGCCATGGGAAATGGCGTCAGCGCCGGTTTCGTTGGCGATTTCGATCAGGCGCTTGGCGATCAGCGGACGAGCGATGGAAGTACCCAGCAGGTACTCGCCTTCGTAAACGGTGTTGGCGCGGAACATCGGGAACACGAAATCGCGCACGAACTCTTCGCGCAAGTCGTCGATGTAGATTTCTTTCACGCCCATGGCCTGTGCCTTGGCGCGTGCCGGTTCGACCTCTTCGCCCTGACCCAGGTCAGCGGTGAAGGTCACCACCTCACAGTTATAAGTATCCTGCAGCCACTTGAGGATCACCGAAGTGTCCAGGCCGCCGGAATACGCCAGAACGACCTTGTTTACGTCCGCCATGCCATCACTCCACGGGGTTCTACGGAAAGCCGAGAAGTCTACCGCTCATGCAGGATAATTTACAGTGGCGCGACAGCTTATGACGACGAAGCGACAGATTATGTCGAGAGAGCGACGATTACCAAGGAGTCAGGATGTTGCCGAAGCGGCCGGCTTCGTGGCTTGAGGCGCCACTTGTTCCGGTGGTGCTCCCCGCTCCAGACGCACCGCAACCCGGCGGTTCTTCGAGCGATTGGCGTTGTTGGTATTGGGTGCCAGCGGATAACGCTCGCCATGGAAGCGCACGGTGATCTGCGACTCCTGGATGCCGTTCGCCTTGAAGAACTCCATGACGGCCAGGGCGCGGCGACGTGACAGGTCACGGTTGGTCAGGCGATTGCCGCTGTTGTCGGAATGGCCGTCGAGTTCGATGTGATTGACCGTCGGATCGGCCTTCATGAATTCGAGCATCACCTGCAGCCTGGCTTTCGCGGCAGCATCCAGCTCGATGCCGCCGCCGGGGAATCCGACTTCGGACTGCTTCACCTGATCGAAATTCTGTGGCAACAGCTTGGCGACGCACCCCTGGTAGTCGGCAAACGCTTTATTGAACTTGACCGGTAACAGGCGCACTTCCGACACCCGCCCATCGCCAGAGGCATGCCGTACCACGGGACTGCGCCCATCCATCAGGCCACTGATCAAGCGTCCGGCCTGAGCCTGGGAGCTGTTGAACAACACGTTTCCGCTGCCGATTCTCACCGTACCCAGATTGATATCTCCCCGCCCCGGTTGCCATGGCGATGCGGCGGCCAGCAAGGTAGCCGAACCTCCACCCATCATGGCGTTGTAGGCATTGAGACGAAACGTCGCCTGCTCTCCGGCTCGACGCACGAACTGTCCCGAGCCGAAATCGGTGATCGGCTGGGTCAGGCGGCACTCGAACTTGTCGCCTTCGACCGTCCACTCAATGCTCTCCAGACGGGTCTGGAAAGTGAGCGCCATCGCGGGAAGGCTGGCAAACACACTGAGCAAGGCTAAATAACGCTGGCGCACGGGAGGCTCCACTGGCTTCTACAACAAAAAGACCGACACACAGATGTTTACGGCATACCTGTTGGATATCGGAAGCTTCCTGCAAAACTTGATAGCGAGTGCCTGCAAGAGTCTTTTCCGGTAGCATTCCCCTCAGTTTGACCCGCCTGGAATCCCCTCATGTCCGACCTCCTGACCCTGCTGCGTCCCGACGACTGGCACATTCATCTTCGCGATGGTGCCGTGTTGACCAATACCGTCGCGGATGTCGCGCGCACCTTTGGTCGCGCCATCATCATGCCCAACCTGGTACCTCCCGTCCGCAATGCGGCTGAGGCCGATGGCTACCGCCAGCGCATCCTCGCTGCCCGCCCGGCCGGCAGCCGGTTCGAACCGCTGATGGTCCTGTACCTGACCGACCGCACCCAGCCCGAAGAAATTCGCGAGGCCAAGGCTACCGGTTTCATTCACGCCGCCAAGCTGTACCCGGCCGGCGCGACCACCAACTCGGACTCTGGCGTCACCAGCATCGACAAGATCTTCCCTGCACTCGAGGCCATGGCCGAAGTGGGAATGCCCTTGCTGATCCACGGCGAAGTCACCCGTGGCGATGTCGACGTGTTCGACCGCGAAAAAATCTTCATCGATGAGCACATGCGTCGCGTGGTCGAGCGTTTCCCGACCCTCAAAGTGGTGTTCGAACACATCACCACCGCTGACGCCGTGCAGTTCGTCAACTCGGCTTCGGCCAACGTTGGCGCGACCATCACCGCGCATCACCTGCTGTACAACCGCAACCATATGCTGGTGGGCGGGATTCGGCCGCATTTCTATTGCCTGCCGATTCTCAAGCGCAACACGCACCAGGAAGCGCTGCTCGATGCCGCCACCAGCGGCAGCGAAAAATTCTTCCTTGGCACCGACTCGGCACCCCACGCCCAGCACGCCAAGGAAGCCGCCTGCGGTTGCGCCGGCTGCTACACCGCTTTTGCTGCGATCGAGATGTATGCCGAAGCCTTCGAACAGCGCAATGCGCTGGACAAGCTCGAAGCCTTCGCCAGCCTCAACGGCCCGCGCTTCTATGGCCTGCCGGTGAACACCGATCGCATCACCCTGGTCCGCGAAGAGTGGACCGCCCCAACCAGCCTGCCGTTTGGCGAGCTGACCGTTATCCCGCTGCGCGCCGGTGAAAAACTGCGCTGGCGCCTGCTGGAGGAACACGCGTGAGTGAAGACCATTTCGACGACGAACAGGAAGGTCAAGGCGGCGGAGGCGGTCCTCGTCATCCAATGGCTGCCCGGTTCCGTGGTTACTTGCCGGTTGTCGTCGACGTAGAAACCGGTGGCTTCAACTCGGCCACCGACGCCTTGCTGGAAATCGCCGCGACTACTATCGCCATGGATGAAAAGGGCTTTGTCTACCCTGATCACACCTACTTCTTCCGGGTCGAGCCTTTCGAAGGCGCGAACGTCGAAGCGGCAGCGCTGGAGTTCACCGGGATCAAGCTCGATCACCCGCTGCGCATGGCCGTGAGTGAAGAGTCGGCGCTGAACGATATCTTCCGCGGTGTACGCAAGGCGCTCAAAGCCAACGGTTGCAAGCGGGCGATTCTGGTCGGTCACAACAGCAGCTTCGACCTGGGCTTCCTCAACGCCGCCGTCGCGCGCCTGGACATGAAGCGCAACCCGTTTCACCCGTTCTCCAGTTTCGACACGGCCACCCTCGCCGGCCTGGCGTATGGTCAAACGGTGCTGGCCAAAGCCTGTCAGGCAGCCGACATCGACTTCGACGGTCGCGAGGCCCACTCGGCTCGCTATGACACGGAGAAGACCGCCGAGCTGTTCTGCGGCATCGTCAATCGCTGGAAACAAATGGGCGGTTGGGAAGACTTCGACGATTGATCCGTCGCAGTTCACTTGAGACAAACGCAAACCTGTGGCGAGGGAGCTTGCTCCCGCTGGGCAGCGAAGCTGCCCCCTATCCCTGAAAAGCAGGGAACTGTTGCGCAGTCCAACGGGAGCAAGCTCCCTCGCCACAGGTTCAGCGTCGCGCTCCAGTGAGCAGTATTGGTTTCATCGTGAATAAAAAACCGGCCTCAAGGGCCGGTTTTTTTGTACCTGCTTTTTGTAGCAGGAGCGTGTGCCTTACAGCGCAGCAGCGTGCTCGGTCAGGTAAGCCGCGACGCCTTCTGGCGAAGCGTTCATGCCCTTGTCGCCTTTTTTCCAGTTCGCAGGGCAGACTTCGCCGTGCTCTTCGTGGAATTGCAGAGCGTCGACCAGACGCAGCAACTCTTCCATGTTACGGCCCAGCGGCAGGTCGTTGATGATCTGCGAACGGACAACGCCTTTGTCGTCGATCAGGAACGCGCCACGGAAAGCCACGCCATCAGCGGACTGAACGTCGTAGGCTTTCATGATGTCCTGCTTGATGTCGGCAGCCATGGTGTAACGGACTTCGCCGATACCGCCATTGTTGACCGGGGTGTTGCGCCACGCGTTGTGGGTGAAATGCGAGTCGATGGACACGGCGATCACTTCAACGTTGCGTGCCTTGAACTCAGACATGCGGTTATCCAGAGCGATCAGCTCCGACGGGCAAACGAAGGTGAAGTCCAGTGGGTAGAAGAACACCAGGCCGTATTTGCCTTTGATGGCAGAGGACAGGGTGAAGCTGTCTACGATTTCGCCATTGCCGAGTACGGCCGGTACGGTGAAGTCAGGGGCTTGTTTGCCTACGAGTACGCTCATTGGATATCTCCTGGTGTAGAAACGTGAAAAACAAGGTTTGCGCCAGCGTGCCACCCTCAGGCGACAGCCCTGTGACACGAACCCGTTTCGCAAAGACCGGCCATCATACACTGCGTGTTTGGCCTGTCCTCAACGGTTTTTCCCACGGGTTAAAAAATGCCGGAGCGTGTTCCGTTTCTCGGCCCATCGAAAAACACCGTTCGTCAGCCCTTGGAAAAGCCTTCCCAATGCACTTTGACAATCATTCTCGTTAACATTAAGATCCATCGCATTCGAGACATAAACGAGCGACGGTTTTCACTTATGTATGTTTGCCTCTGCACTGGCGTCACCGACGGCCAAATCCGCGATGCGATCTATGAAGGATGCTGCAGCTACAAGGAAGTCCGCCAGGCCACCGGCGTTGCCAGTCAGTGCGGTAAATGTGCCTGCCTCGCCAAGGAAGTGGTCCGCGAGACCCTGACAAAATTGCAGACGGCCCAGGCCGCGATTCCTTTTCCAGCAGAATTTACAGCTGCCTGAATACCGAATTTCAAAGAACCGGACTGATGTCCGGTTTTTTTATGCCTGAAAATCAATTGCTTAGGCTCTAGACGCGGAACACAAACATTCTTATTCCGATTAATTTTCATTTAAGTTTCAATAACTTAGGTTTGACACTCTTAGTTGTGCGGCTCAAACTCTGCTTTATAGACAGCTAATACAGGGCAGGACCCCATCATGAAAGGCGACGTTACAGTCATCCAGCATCTCAACAAGATCCTTGCCAATGAGCTGGTCGCAATC
The DNA here is from genome assembly GCF_054071155.1 of Pseudomonas sp. SDO5532_S415. Lineage (NCBI taxonomy): Bacteria > Pseudomonadati > Pseudomonadota > Gammaproteobacteria > Pseudomonadales > Pseudomonadaceae > Pseudomonas > Pseudomonas sp. SDO5532_S415. Next base: position 25,737 of record NZ_JBSVWS010000079.1, read on the forward strand.
AATCAGTATTTTCTGCATGCGCGCATGTATGAAGATTGGGGCCTGAACAAGCTCGGCAAACACGAGTACCACGAATCCATCGACGAGATGAAGCACGCGGACAAGCTGATCAAGCGCATCCTGTTCCTCGAGGGCATACCAAACGTCCAGGACCTGGGTAAGCTGCTCATCGGTGAACACACCAAGGAAATGATCGAGTGCGATCTGAAACTCGAACGCACAGGCCTTGGTGATCTGAAAGTAGCCATCGCACATTGCGAAACGGTTGGCGACTACGGTAGCCGTGAACTGCTTGAAGATATCCTTGAGTCTGAAGAAGAACATATCGACTGGCTGGAAACTCAACTCGGCCTGATCGACAAGATCGGTATCGAGAACTATCTGCAATCGCAGATGGGTGAAGACGAATAATTTCTACGCAATAAAAAAGCCCCGCTCTCTTTTAAGAGGCGGGGCTTTTTATTGCCCGGATTTCAGCACTGGCCGAAATCCCTGTGGGAGCGAGCCTGCTCGCGAAGGCGTCGTGTCAGTCAAC
>NZ_JBSVWS010000080.1:0-26049 GCF_054071155.1 Pseudomonas sp. SDO5532_S415
CCTTGTGGGAGCGAGCCTGCTCGCGAACGCGCCCTTTCTCACAACATATTCCTCCTGACACCCCCGCCGCTTCAGAACTGTACGAAATATGATCTATTCCGTTCAGAGCTATACCGCCCGCACCTCCCAGCCTTCCGCAAACAAGTTATCCACATCTCCACCCACAGCAAATGGGGACAACTGTGGAAAGACTGCAAAATTTCTCCACAGAAACCGAAGAAAATCCGTGACTTATTCGAAAGCAGGGTTTTCAACAGCGACCGATCATTTATTGATCAACTCGCTGGACAGCAAGTAAATCGTGGCTTGTAGAGGATGGCGAACACCTTATCCACAGAAGCGCCAACAGACTTTGGGGGCAACTTCTGCACCGCTGTGGAAAACCGCTGTGAGCCGCGAAAAATATGGGCTGGCGCAAGGTTTAACGGTGGAAATCACGCAAATGATCATTTTTTAACCAGAAGCCTGAAACCCTCGTTTTATATGGCCTGTAGCGGTAAGCGAACATCTTATCCACAGAAGCGCCAACAGAGATTGGGGGCAAGTCCTGCACTTATCCTGTGAAAAAACCCATGAAAAACCGGAGCTTAGGCTGGTTGTTTTTTGAACTGAGGGCTACAACCCCCGATTAACCTGGCCTGCAGCAATGGGCAAACACCTTATCCACAGCTCCGCCAACAGGCATTGTGGGTAAACACATCAAAACCGCCCGTACTTAGCCAATCTTGTTCAAACACGATCGCCCCGCCTCGATATCCAGATGCAGCACAAAGTCATCGAATGCACGCCATCCCATCAAAATCGACGGTACAGAGCGGCCAAGCACCCACGACGGTGGAATAGTGAAGTCCGGGTAGTATTTGTAGGTGGTTGCCAGGGTGGTGCCCGGCAATTTCAGGAGGCCCTTGAACGTTTGATAGCGCTGCTTTTCGTCAACACTCAAGGGCCAGTTGCCGGCGCTGTGAACATTGACCTGATCCCCAGGTGAAGCCGACGTCAGGTAATCGACGTTACCGGTGTCGACAATCGCCTGCGTGGCGCGGGAATCCAGCCGTGCAGCGATAACCAGTCGCTGGTTGATATCCAGGCGGCTATACACAATCGGCGATTCACAGCGGGCGGGCGGTGCGGAATTGAGTTCGAGGGTTTTACGGGTGATTTTAAGCCGCCCCAGCTTGCTGATCAGGTCCAGTCCCAGCAAGTTGTCCCGATCGCTGACAAACACCAGCACGTTCCTGAATTCGCTACCGCCTACCTTGATGGCGTCGAGTATGCCCAGTCGGGCGGACAGATCACGCTCGCCATAAAACGTGCTGTAGGCATAGTGGGAGTCGGTCAACAACCTGATCCCCATCAGCTTCGCGGTGTCTTGATTGACCCGGGTTTGCGGCGCACCGGTATCGAGAACGAAACGTGCCGAGTGACCGTTGGCCGCGTCGACATCGATGAACGGCAACACCTCTTGGGCAATGAAATAGTCGCTGGAATACGGATGAATCCTGAGCACCTCGCGCCGCGAGGTTCTTTTCACCGTGAAATCGCCGGTTGTCTTCAGGGTTGATAGCGACTGAGCGCCGAACATTGAAAACAACACTTTCAGCTCCGGATCGGCCTCAATGGCCCGAGCGTGCTTGCGCTTGATCGCCCGGTAGTAATCCGGCAACTGATTGGCGGCCTTGACCTCGAACATGCGGGCGACCACAGACACTGAACAGTCCAGGCTCTTCCTGGCATCCAGCACGCGGTCGCAGCGTTGGCGCATTTGCGCAAGGGAGGCTTTACGCCCCTGATCGGAGCCCAGCCATTGATAGAAGTCCTGCTCGGGCTCGTAGCGCCGCTCAGGCGTGTTCATCCGGGCACCCTCCACCGTTCCCGCAGATACGGCCGTAACCCATGCGAGAAGCAGCAACAGCGTTACAGGCTTCATGGCCAACCCATTCATAAAAACCAGGTTTTATGATTTGCGCTGAACCTCTGAAAACTCCGTCACAGCGTGCTGCACCCTGACCAGCGCACTATGAAATTTAGCTCAATGTGGCTCGTTGAGTGCGCCCTGAAACCAGGCCGTTATCAGGACCCCCTGATCGTGGTGATCGTATTCTTATCGCCTAAAGAGAGCACTGTATCCGTCGTAACTGGAGACTTGGGTGGCTTCGCTGAGTCAGGCCAGCCCACAATGTTTTTGATGTTGGTTCTTACTGTATTCCACAACTTATTACTCTGATACGCAGCTTTGACCGCAACGGCTCCGCGGGTTGCCGCCCCGGCTATCAAGGCAGATGTCCCTACGGCCTGGACAACAGCACCGAAGGGGTATCCGACTAACTGCATGGATGCCCCCACTACACTTGTGACGGAGCCGGCCAGACTGAAGCGGGTGGCCTGTAGAGCAACGCCTGATACCTTGGCGCCGAAAATAAAGGCCGCTGGAGCAATGGTGTGCAGCGCAACAGTAAGGCCGCGTTGAATGATGGGTAAAACACTTGCCATGAATTCACCCGTCGGATCCGTGTAGTTGCACGGATCCCCCTTGCAATACGTATAGGCGTTTGCTCCCCCCTTACCGAACGGGCTCAAACGATCCGGACTGTAAAACCGCATCAGCACCGGGTTATAGACACGATAACCATTGCCCAGGTGATACCACCCTGTCGGACGTTCCTTGAGCTGCCCATTGAAACCGAGATGCGTCGCGGCTTGTTGTGGGCCACTTTGCAATCCGTATGGGGAATAGGCGAACGGGGCAAGCCGACTACTTTCCAGCTCGGCAAGAATGTTTTGCTGCAGGTCGGACGCCAGCAAAAAGGTCCGGGAAAGCTGCGGCAGCGCTTTTGAAGGTTGCTTGGTTCGTCGATTCGCGTGAGAACGGGGCATCGGCAGCCTCCTGGATGAGACCTGATCGAGCCGCTGCGGCCAGCCTGTTTCAACGCTTGAACCAAGCGCCAGCCCAGTTGGCGAGAGCGGTTGGTTATTGAGTGATCAATACCCTAACAAATCGCCGTTAAAGCCGACACTATCAGTTCTGCTAGTCAGCTAAGGCCGATACATCAAAAACGCCTCACCCGTCACCCGAATCATTGGATGCGGCGTGATCGTGCAGGTATCGACGATACGGAAGCCATGGCGCTCATAGAAGCGCCGGGCACCGGTGTTGGCGGCATAGTCGATCAGGCTCAGGCCATTGAGCCCGAGCTGGTTGGCACGGTCGTAGGCATACGCCAGGAACACCTTGCCCAACCCCTGGTTACGCCAACCCTCATGCAGCGCCAGGCTGGAAATGTAGAGGGTGTCGGGGATTTCCATCGTGGCGTAAGGCGCCAATACTGGATCGGTTACCGGCGCTGCGAATGGATCGTGGCGCATCACGTAGCTGTGCATCATGCCCACGACCTGCCCGTGTGCCTCGGCGATCAGGCAGTTCTGCCAGGAAAAATCCACATCGTCACGGGCGTAGCGCAGGGCGCCGACGTCGAGCAGATCCTGGCCGGGTTCGGCGATCTGGCTCCAGATGTAATCTGAAGCGCCCTCGGATGAAATCTGGAACAAACGCGCAATCTCTCGCGCATCGGCGCGCACTGCCGAACGAAATTCAACTGCCATTGTTTTCCCATCAATTAGGTGACACGACACCCTGTGAGAGCGAGCCTGCTCGCGAATTGCGGTGGGTCAGCCAAATTGAATGCTGAATGACACGCACCCTTCGCGAGCAGGCTCGCTCCCACATTGGATCTGGGTGATTGTTGGTCAGCGAACCACGCCTTCTTCGATCAGTAACTTGAGGATCGCTTCAGCCCCAGCTTGCGCCGTAACGCCCTTGAGCACTTGTCCACCACCGCCACTGGCTTTCGCCGTTGCGGCTTTCATTCGGTCGGCACCACTCTTGGCCTTGATCACTTTCAAGCGTTTTGGCCGTGGTTTGGCCGGTTGCAGGGTGGCCACCGCCAGCAGTTCATCATCGATGACCTCCACTTCATCGGCCTGCAACACCCCGCGCCGCGCTGGACCGTAGGCGCTCTGGCGTGGCTTGGGCGCAGCGTTATCCACAGTCGCCAGAAACGGCAGGCGCACCTTCAGCCGACGACGCTGGCCACGAGGCAAGGCTTGCAGCACCAGCGCCGAGCCACCGTCGATGGACTCGACCTGCGCCAGCCCCACCACCAGCGGCCAGCCCAGGCCTTCGGCCAACAGGAACGGCAACATGCCCGAGCCTTCACCGGTTTCCGCCTGGCTGCCGGTCAGCACCACCTGGGCGCCGGCATCGCGCAAATACGCGGTCAGCGCCGGCAGTGCATCGGCGCCTTCCGGTTGTTCCAGCACATGGAGCTGTTCCAGGCCCATGCCCAGATAAGCGCGCAGCGCTGGCTCGGCAACGTCGCCGGCGTGCAGCACCTGCAAGTTATCCCCAGCCAGTTGCAGACCCAGCTCCACCGCCCGCGCATCTTGTTCCGCGCGACGGGGTCGACCGGACGTCGGGTGGGCGCCGATGGACACCAGGCTGATGATTTTCGTGCTCATAACCCTTTCCTTCCCTTAAGCCGCATCGCGCTTGGCGTCGTTGCGGTAGGCCGCTACCGCGTCGATCAAGGCCCGAAGAATCTCGGCGCTCTCGCCGATCACCGACAGGTCGGCCCGTTTGATCATGTCGCAGCCGGGGTCGAGGTTGATCGCCACCACCTTGTCGCAGGCACCGATGCCTTGCAGGTGCTGGATCGCCCCCGAAATCCCCACCGCCACGTAAACCCGTGCGGTGACCCAGGTACCGGACGCGCCAACCTGGCGGTCACGGGCCATGAAGCCATCGTCCACCGCCACCCGGGATGCCCCTTCGGTGGCGCCGAGTGCGGCAGCGGTCTGGTGGAACAGATCCCAGTCCTTGACCCCGTTGCCGCCGGAGAAGATGAACTCGGCTTCAGCCATGGGAATCGCTGCCGGGTCCACCGCCACCGCGCCCAGATCCTCGATGCGCGACAAGCTGCGCGCGACGGCTGTGGATAACTCCATTGGCAAGGCTTCGTGACGGGTTTCGCTGACCGGCTCGGCGCATTCGACGGCGGCCAGAATCAAGCGCGCGACCGGGCGCGCCAGGTCTTGCAGGCCAGCACCGGCGCGGCCGATGCACTCCTGATCCTTGATTTGCCAGACCCGCGTGGCCGGACGTTCGCCCAGGGCGGCGGCAAAGCGTCGACCCAATTCACCACCACCGCTGCGGCTGTCCGGCAGCAGCCAATGACGCGGGCTGAACTGGTTATCCACAGCCCGCAGGCCCTGGACCCGTTGTTCCGGTGCATAACCGCTGAACTCGTCGCCTTCGAGCACCAGCAAGCGATCGACGCCGGCGGTGGCAAACGCGCTTTCCTTGTGTTCGCCGAAGACCACGGCCAGGACCGCGCCATCCTTGCCGGCCAGTTGATGGGCCAGGCCCAGCAAGTCCTTGTCGTGGCTGCTCAAGCGGCCACCGACCATGTCCGGCACCACGCAAATGTAGAACGCCGGCGCTGGCACTTGATGCAGCGGCAATTGCACTTCAACGGCGGCCGAGCGCTTGGCCGACCCGCCCTGTTGCGCGCCGCTGCGGTCGATACGTTTGATCCCGTTCGGCCCGATGAAGCCAATGCCATGGGGATTCTTGCGGACGACGCCGTTGGGCCCCATCCAGCTGTGTTGCGCCGGCTGCATGGCCGCGTGCAGCGGGTGCAGGCGGTTACGGGCGATCCATTCGGCGCGGGGATCGCGGCGGATAATGTCGCTCATCAGTGCACCTCCGCAGGTTCACGTTTGGCCGGGGTGGACGACTTTGGGACCTGATCCTCCAGCAGCGCGTCAGCCACCAGTTCGGCAATGTCCTTGATCAGCGGCCGTGGTTCGACCACGCCTTCGAGCATCGCGGTGCACTGTGGACAACCCACGGCCACCAGTTCGGCACCCGTCTCATGGATGTCTTCCATGCGCATGTCGGGAATCCGCTGCTTGCCTGGAATGTCGGTGATCGGCGCACCGCCGCCACCGCCGCAGCAGCGTGAACGGAAACCGGAGCGTTGCATTTCCTTGACCTCGATGCCGAGGGCGCGCAGTACCTGACGCGGCGCCTCGTATTCGCCGTTGTAGCGGCCGAGGTAGCACGGGTCGTGATACGTCACGCTGTCACCCTTGTGCTGGCCGAGGTTCAACGCGCCAGCCTCGATGATTTCCGCCATGTAGGTGCTGTGGTGCTGCACCAGGTAGTTGCCGTCGAAGGCGCCGTATTCGTTTTTCAGCACATGGAAGCTGTGCGGATCGCAGGTCACGATGCGGTTGAAGCTGTACTTGGCCAGGGTCTGGATGTTGCGTTTGGCCAGCAACTGGAAGGTCGCTTCGTCGCCCAGGCGACGGGCCACGTCACCGCTGTCGCGTTCTTCGAGGCCCAGCACGGCGAAGTCGACTTTTGCGGCTTTGAGCACTTTGACGAAGGCGCGCAAGGTGCGCTGGTTGCGCATGTCGAAGGCACCGTCGCCGACCCAGAACAGCACGTCGACGGATTTCTTCTCGCTCAGCAGGTTGAGGTTCAAGTCCGCCGCCCAGTTCATCCGCCCACCCGGTGCGAAACCGCCCGGGTTGTCAGTGGCGATCAGGTTTTCCAGGACTTCGGCGCCCTTGTTCGGGGTCGCGCCTTTTTCCAGGGTCAGATGACGACGCATGTCGACGATGGCATCGACGTGCTCGATCATCATCGGGCATTCCTCGACGCAAGCGCGGCAGGTGGTGCACGACCACAGGGTTTCGGCATCCACCAGACCGTTGACGATCGGTTGATGCGGGTTGCCGGCGTGTTCGCCAATCGCCTTGCCTGGATAAGGGCTACCGGCGAACTTGGCATCGGTGCCACCGGCCAGGCCGACAACCATGTCCTGAATCAGTTTTTTCGGGTTCAGCGGCTGACCGGCGGCGAACGCCGGGCACGCGGCTTCACACTTGCCGCACTGCACGCATGCGTCGAAGCCGAGCAGTTGGTTCCAGGTGAAGTCCTTGGGTTTTTCCACGCCCAGCGGGGCGGCCGGGTCGTTCAGGTCCAAGGGTTTGAGACCGGTGGAACGACCACCGCCAAAGCGTTCGGCGCGACGGTGCCAGGCCAGGTGCAGGGCACCGGCGAAGGCATGCTTCATCGGCCCGCCCCAAGTCATGCCGAAGAACAGTTCCGACACGCCCCACAACACGCCGACGCCAAGGATTACGGCCAACAGCCAGCCGCCGAAGTTTTCCGGCAGGATGCCTGCCACCGGCAGGGTCACCAGGAAGAACGACAGCGAGAACGCCATCAGGCTTTTCGGCAAGCGCATCCACGGGCCTTTCGACAGGCGCGAAGGTGGGTTGCGCCGACGCAGGTACACGAAGACCGCGCCGACGAACATCACCGCCGACATCAACAGCAGCGCATAACCGAGGAAGCGGTTATGCAGACCGAAACCATGCACCAGAATCGCCAGCACGATGGACGCTACCGCGCCACCGGCCGTGGCGACGTGGGTGTTGGCAATGTATTTGTCCCGCGCCACCACATGGTGCAAATCGACCATGTAGCGCTTGGGCATGGCGAAAAGGCCGCCGATCAGGTCGACCTTCGAGGCACGGCCCCGGCGCCACATGGCCACCCGCCGCAACGCGCCCAGAACCGCGAGGCCCAGGGCAGCGAACAACAGGATTGGAAGAAGGGTGTTCAACATGGGGAGCTCCCGCCAGTACAACTTGGAGAATCTTGGTCGGCGACGTCTGTGGGAGCGAGCCTGCTCGCGAAAGCGGTGGGTCAGTCGACATCAACATCGGCAGACAGATTGCATTCGCGAGCAGGCTCGCTCCCACAGGGTTTACTGCAAGCCGTTAGAAATCCTTGCACAACCGCAACGCGTCGTAGATCGCCGCGTGTACGTTACGCTGGGCCACGCAGTCGCCGATGCGGAACAGCAGGTAGCCATCACCGCTCTGTTCCAGGCATGGCTGCGGCTTGATCGCGAACAAGGCTTCGACGTCGATCTGGCCTTTGTTGCGCGAGCCTTCCTTCAGCGCGTAGTAGATTTCTTCGTCCGGACGCACACCGTTTTCCACGACCACCTGGTCCACCACCCGCTCCTCCTTGGCGCCGGTGTATTCGTTTTCCAGCACCGCCACCAGCTTGTCGCCTTCGCGGTAAACCTTCTCCAGCATCATGTCCCCGGTCATGATCACTTCTTTGGGGTACATGCTGCGGTAGTAAGTCGGGAACGACGTCCCGCCAATCGCCACGCCCGGCTTGATGTCGTCGGTGACGATCTCGACCTGGCTGCCCTTGTCGGCGATAAAGTCGGCGGTCGACATGCCGGTGAATTCGCAAATGGTGTCGTAGACCAGCACGTTCTTGCCCGGTGCCACCTTGCCATCGAGGATGTCCCAGCTGCTGACCACCAGGCCTTCAGCCGCGCCCCAGTGTTCGTTCTGCTCGATGAACGGGTGGCCGCCGACGGCGAGTACCACCACATCCGGACGCAGGTCCATGATGGTCGGTACGTCTGCCGCGGTGCCCAGGCGCAGGTCGACCTTCAACCGTGCCAGTTCCAGCTGATACCAGCGGGTGATACCGGCGATCTGGTCACGCTGCGGCGCTTTCGACGCCGTGGTGATCTGCCCGCCGATGAATTCCTTTTTCTCGAACAGGGTCACGTCGTGGCCACGTTCGGCGGCTACACGGGCGGCTTCCATCCCCGCAGGACCCGCACCGACCACCACCACCTTGCGTTTCACGCCGGTGGTCTTTTCGATGATGTGCGGCACGCCCATGTACTCGCGGGAAGTCGCCGCGTTCTGAATGCACAACACATCCAGGCCTTGATACTGACGGTCGATGCAGTAGTTGGCGCCGACGCATTGTTTGATCTGGTCGACCTGACCCATCTTGATCTTGGCGATCAGGTGCGGGTCGGCGATGTGCGCGCGGGTCATGCCGACCATGTCGACGTAACCGCCCTCCAGGATACGGGTGGCCTGGTTCGGGTCCTTGATGTTCTGCGCGTGCAGCACCGGAACCTTGACCACTTCCTTGATGCCGGCGGCCAGGTGCAGGAACGGCTCCGGCGGGTAGCTCATGTTCGGAATCACGTTGGCCAGGGTGTTGTGGGTGTCGCAACCCGAGCCCACGACGCCGATGAAATCCAGCATCCCAGTGTTGTCGTAATACTGGGCGATCTGCTTCATGTCTTCGTGGGACAGTCCATCGGGGTGGAACTCGTCACCGCAGATCCGCATGCCCACGCAGAAATCGTCACCGACCTCGGCGCGCACGGCTTTCAAGACTTCCAGACCGAACTTCATGCGGCCTTCGAAGCTGCCGCCCCATTCGTCGGTACGCTTGTTGACCCGCGGGCTCCAGAACTGGTCGATCATGTGCTGGTGCACTGCCGACAGTTCGACACCGTCCAGGCCACCGGCCTTGGCGCGGCGTGCCGCTTGTGCGTAGTTGCCGATCACCCGCCAGATTTCTTCCGGCTCGATGGTTTTGCAGGTGGCACGGTGCACCGGCTCACGCACGCCCGACGGCGACATCAGCGTCGGCCAGTTGAAGCCGTCCCAGCGCGAGCGACGGCCCATGTGGGTAATCTGGATCATGATCTTGGCGCCGTGCTTGTGCATGGCGTCGGCAAGATTCTGGAAGTGCGGAATGATGCGGTCGGTGGACAGGTTCACCGAACTCCACCACTCCTGCGGGCTGTCGATGGCCACCACGGACGAGCCGCCGCAAATCGCCAGGCCGATCCCGCCCTTGGCCTTCTCTTCGTAATACTTGACGTACCGGTCGGTGGTCATGCCGCCGTCGGTCGCGTAGACCTCGGCGTGCGCGGTGCTGAGCACGCGGTTACGGATGGTCAGTTTGCCGATCTGGATCGGCTGGAACATTGCTTCGAAAGCCATGGCGGGTTCCTCGACTTACAACGGCTTGACGATGAACAAGCCGTCTTCGTGGCCCTCTTCGGAGCCACCGTAGACTTGCTCGGCCACGGTGCGGATCTTGCTGCCACGAGCGGCGAGGATCTGGTCCATCGCGCCGGCAAACCAACCGGTGAACATGTAGTCGACCTTGCGTCCGACCTTGCCGTACACGTAGACGAACGCCGAGTGCTCGAGCTTGACGCTGGCCGTCCCCTTGTCCAGGTCGATGTCCTGGATCTTGAACAGGCCCCAGCCGCGTTGCGACAGGCGTTTCATGTAGTGTTCGAACACCGCGACGCCTTCCAGGCCATGACATTCGGCTTCTTTTTCACACCAGTGCCAGGCGGATTTGTAGCCGGCCTTGTAGAGGATTTCGGCATAGGCTTCGGCGCCCAGCACTTCCTCGATGCCCATGTGGTTGTTGACGAAGAAATGACGCGGTACGTACAGCATCGGCAGGGCGTCGGAGGTCCAGACACCGGTTTCGCTGTCGACTTCGATAGGCAATTGCGGGGCGATCTTGGCCATGGAAACTTAACTCCAGAAAAATTTTGGTGTTGCCCCCGGCACGGACGGCCGGGGGAAAGGATTCAGGGGTGCGGCGGCTTATTCGCCCCAGACGTCTTTCAGGACGTTGACCCAGTTCTCGCCCATGATCTTGCGCACCACGCGCTCGGAATGGCCGCGCTTGAGCAGGGTCTCGGTCAGGTTCGGGAACTCGCCCACGGTGCGGATGCCCAGCGGGTTGATGATCTTGCCGAAGCTGGTCAGACGGCGGGCGTAGCCTTTGTCGTGGGTCAGGTATTCGAAGAAGTCCTGGCCATGACCCTGGGTGAAGTCGGTGCCGATACCGATCGAGTCTTCGCCAACGATGTTCAAGGTGTACTCGATGGCTTCGGCGTAGTCGTCGATGGTCGAATCGATACCCTTGGCCAGGAACGGCGCGAACATGGTCACGCCGACGAAACCACCGTGGTCAGCAATAAACTTGAGCTCTTCATCGGACTTGTTGCGCGGGTGCTCTTTGAGACCCGACGGCAGGCAGTGGGAATAGCAGACCGGTTTCTTCGATTCGAGGATGACTTCTTCGGACGTCTTGGAGCCGACGTGGGACAGGTCGCACATCACGCCGACACGGTTCATCTCGGCAACGATTTCACGACCGAAGCCCGACAGGCCGCCATCGCGCTCGTAGCAACCGGTGCCCACCAGGTTCTGGGTGTTGTAGCACATCTGCACGATACCGACGCCGAGCTGCTTGAACACCTCGACATAGCCGATCTGGTCTTCGAAGGCATGGGCATTCTGGAAGCCGAAGAGAATGCCGGTCTTGCCTTGCTCTTTGGCTTTACGGATATCGGCGGTGGTGCGCACCGGGATCACCAGGTCGCTGTTCTCGCGGATCAGTTTCTGGCTGGCGGCGATGTTGTTGACGGTGGCCTGGAAGCCCTCCCACACCGACACGGTGCAGTTGGCCGCGGTCAGACCGCCCTTGCGCATGTCTTCAAACAGCTCGCGGTTCCACTTGGCAATAATCAGCCCGTCGATAACGATGCTGTCGGCGTGCAATTCGGCTGGGCTCATCAGGCTGTCCCCTTATTAGCGATTCATGCGCCGAATCGTCTGCCGGCGCTTTGGGGCCAGCATATGCCTGAGGACCGGGGCAGCCGGGTGCAAAAACGACAGGGGGTTTGCCGAAAGCGTCAATCCGCGACAAAGGGTCGTCGCCAGGCACAATCCGCGACCTGTTCAAGCCCGCCTGCATGGGCCAGAATTCGCCGCATCATAAGAATGCTTCACTGGATGCTTTACTCGAATAAGGGGTGGTGACGTAAATGAAATCGATCTTCCTGGCTTTGGCACTGATTGCGACCGGCGTACACGCAGCGGAAGAATCCGACGACAACCCCTGCGACAAGGTCGAAAACGACGTCCAGACCCTGGAATGCTCCGCCTTCAGCAAAACCACCGCCGAAGATCTGCTGAGTGAAAACTACAAAAGCCTGAACGAGCGCATGCAGTCGCTCTATGGCAAGAACCCGTCGCAACTGGCCGACATCACCGCCAAACTCAAGACCGCCCAGCAACAATGGCTGAAAACCCGCGACGCCGACTGCGCCGTCGAAGCCTTCCCCGCTACGGCCGGCAGCAAAGCCTTCACCATTGCGCAAAATGATTGCGTGGCGCGGATCAGTGATGAGCGGTCGGAGTTTCTGGAGTCGATTGGGCAGGAGTAAATGCAAACTTCACTCAATTGAGCTGTAGGCTGCACGCCTTCACCTAAAAGGGATTCACCATGAAAATCTGCGGCATCGAAATCAAAGGCAGCGAAGCAATCATTGCCGTGGCCGCCCTTGATGGTTCGGCTCTGAGCCACGTCGCGCTCGCCACCAAGAAAATCGCCCTGGACGATGACGACGAAGCCGCCAACGTCAAAGTCTTTGCCGCTCAGGTCGCGTCGTTTGTTCGCGAGAATTCGATAGATCGGATCGCGATCAAAAAGCGCAGCAAAAAAGGCGAATTCGCCGGTGGGCCGACCACGTTCAAGATCGAGGGAGTTTTCCAGTTGCTGGAGAATTGCGAGGTGATGCTGCTGTCGCCGCAGACGATCAATGCGCAGGCCAAGAAGCACGGTTTTGAGCTGCCGGCGACGCTGAACAAGTATCAGCATGAGGCGTATAAGACGGCCTGTTCGGCGTTAATGAAGAAGTAATCGGTCTTCCTGACAGAACAAATTAACTGTGGGAGCCAGCCTGCTGGCGATGACGGTGTATCAGTCGACATTTATGTTTCTGACAGACCGCTATCGCCAGCAGGCTGGCTCCCACAAGGTTTTCGGGGTTTTATGCTTTGGCGGTCCGCCGGTCTTCCCTCGGGCACCGCTCGAACTTCGCCCGATAGCTACGGGTGAAATACGACGGCGATTCAAAGCCGCAGGCGATACTCACTTCCAACACACTCATATCGGTCTGACGCAACAATTGCTGCGCCTTTTCCAACCTCAGCCGCAGGTAGAAATTGCTTGGCGTGTCGTTCAGATGCAGGCGAAACAGCCGTTCAAGCTGCCTGCGCGTCACTTTGATCGATTCCGCCAGTTCCAGCGTGCTCAGCGGCGGCTCACTGTGCTGCTCCATTTCGCCGATCACCTGCACCAGTTTCTTGTTACTGATGCCGTAGCGCGTGGCGACTTCCATGCGTTGGTGGTCTTTGCGCGGGCGGATGCGGCCCAGCACGAACTGTTCGCTGACCTGGATCGCCAGTTCCGGGCCATGGGCCTGGGCGATCAGATCCAGCATTAAATCGATCGATGCAGTGCCGCCGGCGGAGGTGATGCGTCGACGGTCAATCTCGAACAGTTCCTGGGTGACGCTAAGCTGCGGATAGGACTCCTTGAAGGCATCGATGGCTTCCCAGTGCAGGGTCAGGCGGTGGCCATCGAGCAGACCGGCTTCGGCGAGGATAAAACTGCCGGTGTCGATGGCGCCAAGGGTCACGCCTTCGTTGTCCAGACGACGCAGCCAGTGCTCCAGGGCCGGGGTGGCGAACTTCAGCGGTTCGAAGCCGGCGACCACCAATAGCGTCGCGCCTTTCTTCAGCGGCTCCAGCGCCGCATCGGCGTTGACCGACATGCCGTTACTGGCCAGCACCGCCCCGCCATCGGCACTCAATACATGCCAGCGATAAAGCTCGCCGCGAAAGCGATTGGCGACCCGCAGCGGCTCGATGGCCGAGATAAATCCAATGGCCGAGAAACCTGGCATCAACAAGAAATAGAAATCCTGGGACATGGAGCGCACTCGATGGCAGGTAGCGTGAGGACGTTGATACGCCACTTGCAACAGGCATTCAAGAGGGCAGGTCGCTGCAGTGCAAGAGTCGGTCGCCGCAGTGCGCTTTTATGGGGGCACAGCTGCGTAACTTGGCATCACCGGCGCACAAAGACGACCGGACCCACAATAACGAAACTGCCGAGGAATCCTGAGATGAAACGACTGATCAGCAGCTGTGTTCTTGCACTCAGCGGTACCGCTTTGCTGAGCGCCAGTGTCATGGCAGCCGAACCTGCGTCGTGCCAGAACGTGCGCATGGGCGTAGTGAACTGGACCGACGTTATCGCCACCAGTGCAATGACCCAGGTATTGCTCGACGGCCTCGGCTACAGCACCAAACAAACCAGCGCCTCCCAGCAAATCATCTTCGCCGGCATCCGCGATCAGCGCCTGGACCTGTTCCTGGGTTACTGGAACCCGCTGATGACCCAGACCATCACCCCGTTCGTCGACGCCAATCAGGTCAAAGTGCTTGAAGCACCAAGCCTCAAAGACGCCCGCGCCACCCTTGCCGTTCCGACCTACCTCGCCGACAAGGGTCTGAAAACGTTCGCCGACATTGCCAAGTTCGAAAAAGAGCTGGGCGGCAAGATCTACGGCATCGAGCCTGGCTCGGGCGCCAACACCCAGATCAAGGCGATGATTGCCAAGAACCAGTTTGGCCTCGGCAAGTTCCAGCTGGTCGAGTCCAGCGAGGCCGGCATGCTCGCCGCGGTGGATCGCGCAGTGCGCCGCAAGGAAGCCGTAGTGTTCTTCGGCTGGGCGCCGCACCCGATGAACGTCAACGTGCAGATGACTTACCTCACCGGCAGTGAAGACGCTCTCGGCCCGAACGAAGGCATGGCCACGGTCTGGACCGTCACCGCGCCGAAGTACTCCGAGCAATGCCCGAACATTGGCCGACTGCTGAGCAACCTGACGTTCACCGCCGAAGACGAGAGCCGGATGATGCAGCCGTTGCTGGATCACAAGGACGCCTTCGAATCGGCCAGACAGTGGCTCAAGGATCACCCGCAAGACAAGCAGCGCTGGCTCGAAGGCGTGACCACCTTCGATGGCAAGCCCGCGGCTGAAAACCTCAAGCTGACCAGCAAGTAACCCTCAATCGAACCACCGATTCGCAGCCCGACCGGCTGCGAACGGGACCACCACGCCTGTAAGGAACCGAAAAATGAACCACGACGTCATCATCACCTGCGCACTCACCGGTGCTGGCGACACGACCGCCAAGAGCCCACACGTGCCGGTCACCCCGAAACAAATCGCTGCCGCCGCCGTAGAGGCCGCCAAGGCCGGCGCCACCGTGGTTCACTGCCACGTTCGCGACCCACAAACCGGCAAATTCAGCCGCGACGTGGCGCTGTACCGCGAAGTGATGGAGCGCATCCGCGAAGCCGACGTCGACATCATCGTCAACCTCACCGCCGGCATGGGCGGCGACCTGGAAATCGGCGCGGGCGAGAACCCGATGGAGTTCGGCCCGAACACTGACCTGGTCGGCCCGCTGACCCGTCTGGCCCATGTCGAAGAACTGCTGCCGGAAATCTGCACCCTCGATTGCGGCACCCTGAACTTCGGCGATGGCGACACCATTTACGTATCCACCCCGGCGCAGCTGCGTGCCGGCGCCAAACGCATTCAAGAGCTGGGCGTGAAGGCCGAGCTGGAAATTTTCGACACCGGTCACCTGTGGTTCGCCAAACAGATGATCAAGGAAGGTCTGCTCGACAACCCGCTGTTCCAGCTCTGCCTGGGCATCCCGTGGGGCGCCCCGGCTGATACCACCACCATGAAAGCCATGGTCGACAACCTGCCAGCCGATGCGGTCTGGGCCGGCTTTGGCATCGGTCGCATGCAAATGCCGATGGCCGCGCAGGCCGTGCTGCTCGGCGGCAACGTGCGTGTCGGGCTGGAAGACAACCTGTGGCTGGACAAGGGCGTTCTGGCGACCAACGGCCAACTGGTCGAGCGCGCCGGCGAAATCCTCAGCCGCCTCGGTGCCCGGGTCCTCACCCCGGCTGAAGGCCGCAAGAAAATGGGCCTGAAACAGCGCGGCTAATCACTATTCATTCTTTACCCCTGTGGGAGCGAGCCTGCTCGCGAAGAGGCCGTCACAGCCGACATTTCAGTCGACTGACACACCGCTTTCGCGAGCAGGCTCGCTCCCACAAGGGCAACACCGAATCCTTTAGGAAATCACCATGAGCTTTATCACCGAAATCAAAACCTTCGCAGCCCTGGGCAGCGGTGTCATCGGCAGCGGCTGGGTGTCCCGCGCCCTCGCCCACGGCCTCGATGTGGTGGCCTGGGACCCGGCGCCCGGTGCCGAAGCCGCCTTGCGCAAACGCGTTGCCAACGCCTGGGGCGCACTGGAGAAACAAGGCCTGGCGCCGGGTGCCTCGCAGGATCGCCTGCGCTTTGTCACCACCATCGAAGAATGTGTTCGCGACGCCGATTTCATCCAGGAAAGTGCCCCTGAACGTCTTGAACTGAAACTGGAACTGCACAGCAAAATCAGCGCCGCAGCCAAGCCCGACGCCTTGATCGGTTCCAGTACTTCTGGCCTGTTGCCAAGCGAGTTCTACGAGAGTTCGACCCATCCGGAACGCTGCGTGGTCGGGCACCCGTTCAACCCGGTTTATCTGCTGCCCCTGGTGGAAGTGGTCGGCGGCAAGAACACCGCCCCGGAAGCCGTGCAGGCGGCGATGAAAGTCTACGAATCCCTCGGCATGCGCCCGCTGCACGTACGCAAGGAAGTGCCGGGATTCATCGCCGACCGCTTGCTCGAAGCGTTGTGGCGCGAGGCATTGCACCTGGTCAATGACGGCGTGGCGACCACCGGCGAAATCGATGACGCCATCCGTTTTGGTGCCGGTCTGCGCTGGTCGTTCATGGGCACGTTCCTGACCTACACCCTGGCCGGTGGCGATGCCGGCATGCGTCACTTCATGGCACAGTTCGGCCCGGCCCTGCAGTTGCCGTGGACCTACCTGCCGGCGCCGGAACTGACCGAAAAACTGATCGACGATGTGGTGGATGGCACCAGCGATCAATTGGGTAAACACAGCATTTCTGCGCTGGAGCGCTATCGTGATGACTGCCTGCTGGCGGTGCTGGAGGCGGTGAAGACCACCAAAGAGAAGCATGGGATGACTTTTAGCGAGTAATGCGCCATCAGGATCGGCCCCTTCGCGAGCAGGCTCGCTCCCACAGGTTATGCGCGGTCCTTGTGGGAGCGAGCCTGCTCGCGAAGACGATAGACCAGTCACCACCCCTATTGGACCTTGAAACATGCCCACACTAACCACCTACCAAACCAGAATCATCCCCGACTGGGTCGACTACAACGGCCACCTGCGCGACGCGTTCTACCTGCTGATCTTCAGCTATGCCACCGATGCGCTGATGGATCGCCTGGGCATGGACAGCAACAACCGCGAAGCCAGCGGCAACTCGCTGTTCACCCTGGAACTGCACCTGAACTACCTGCACGAAGTGAAGCTCGATGCCGAAGTCGAAGTGCATACGCAGATCATCGCCCACGACAACAAACGCTTGCACCTCTACCACAGCCTGCATCTGGTGGGTGACACGAAAGAGCTGGCGGGCAACGAACAAATGTTGCTGCATGTCGACCTCGCCGGGCCAAGTTCCACACCGTTCAGCGCAGTGACCCTGGGCAAACTGCAAGCCATGGTCGCTGAACAGACTGACCTGCCAACCCCCGCCTACGTTGGCCGAGTGATCGCATTACCGCCAAAAAAATAACAAGGAGATCGCATGAACACCGCCGCTGCTTTTGCCGACTTCCGTACTTATCCGTTGATCAGCGCGCTCAAAGGCGTGCAGGCGATGGCGGATCGTGTGCTGGTGAAGTGGGCCGACCACCGCGTCAGCCCCTTCCATCACCAATGGCTGCGGGACAACTGCCCGTGCCCGCAATGCGTCTACACGGTGACCCGCGAGCAAGTGCTGGAAATCGTCGATGTCCCGGAAAACTTGCTACCCGCCGACACCAGCATCGACGCTGAGGGTTGCCTCAGCATCGAATGGCAGGACGGCCACCACAGCCGCTTCGACCCTGGCTGGTTGCGTGCCCACGCCTACGACGACGAATCCCGCGCCGAGCGCCTGGCAGCCAAGCCAAAAGCCAGTCTTTGGCATAGCGATCTGCAGTTGCCGGTGTTCGAGTATCGAACGCTGATGAACGATAACGATGCCCTGTTGCAATGGCTGCTGGCCGTGCGGGACACCGGCCTGACCCAGGTCCGAGGCGTACCCACCGAACCCGGCTCGCTGAAGCTGATCGCGCAGCGCATTTCCTTCATCCGCGAGAGCAATTTCGGCGTGCTGTTCAACGTGCAATCCAAGGCCGATGCCGACAGCAACGCCTACACCGCTTTCAACCTGCCGTTGCACAGCGATTTGCCGACCCGGGAGTTGCAACCGGGACTGCAATTCCTACATTGCCTGGTCAATGACGCCGAGGGGGGCGAGAGTATTTTTGTCGACGGTTTTGCCATCGCCGATGCCTTACGCCGGGAGGATCCTGAGTCATTCAAAAGCCTCTGCGAGATCCCTGTGGAATTTCGCAACAAGGACCGCCATAGCGACTACCGTTGCCTCGCACCGATCATCGCCCTGGACGCCTTGGGACAAGTGTCGGAAATCCGCATGGCAAACTTTCTGCGCGGGCCGTTCGATGCGTCGGTGGAACAGATGCCCAGGCTCTATCGCGCCTATCGCCGCTTTATCGCGATGACCCGCGAGCCCCGGTTCAGGCTGATGCAAAGGCTCAACCCCGGCGAGCTCTGGTGCTTCGACAACCGGCGCACCCTCCACGCCCGTAACGCCTTCGATCCCGCAACCGGTGCCCGGCATTTCCAGGGGTGTTATGTCGATCGGGATGAGTTGTTGTCGCGCATTTTGGTATTGCAAAGGTAAACCGCGTCGTCGTTCTTCGTGAGCAGGTTTTACGCGGTCCTTGTGGGAGCGAGCCTGCTCGCGAAGGCGTCATTCCAGACACCCGATACGTCCCTGATTCACAGACAAAAAAAGCCCCGATCAAGCCGTGACAGGATCGAGGCAATAGGTACTGTTGAGGAGCTGCCGTGCGAGGGTGACCAAACCTTCGTGAAGCGAGCTGAGTCCAGTGTGCCGACTCCTCTCGCGGGTAAATAGCCCGAAAACGACGCTTTCATAGCCAATGCGGCCATTGCGACAAATCGCCCTTGCCGCCACCCTGCCCCCCTACCAGAATCGAGCCACGACTCCATTCCCAGAAGAAGGATTTGCGTCATGATGCACGCCGATTTGATTGATCAGGAAGACTTGTTGGGCCAGCTCAAGGCATTGGGCTTTCAAGTGCCGAACGGCGCCACAGCCGAGCAGGCTTGCGAGTGTGCGGTGCGAGGTTTGAACAACGAACGGGCCATCGTGCTGCGCACCATGGTCAAGCAGATGTACACCAGCAGCGCGACCATCCTGCCAGCTGTGCGCCAGGCTATCGACAAGCAATTGCTGCCGGCATTGGCCGAATACCAACAAAGCCACGTCGCCCGTTAAATCGCCTTCGCGAGCAGGCTCGCTCCCACATTCGACCGCACTCCTCTGTGGGAACCCGGTCAACTGTGGGAGCGAGCCTGCTCGCGAAGAAGGCGCCGCGGATTAAAGCCTTACGCTAGCGAAAGTCGACTCATTACGCGCCTGGCTCAGCGCCGACAACGGCCCGGACAGCGGCGACAGCACCAGGGCTTGCGGCAGCGGCATCATCGCCACTTGCTGCGTGGTGTTGGAACCTACGCGCTCGTCACGTGGCGGAATGCCGAAGTATTCGCGGTAGCACTTGGAGAAGTGCGGCGTGGATACGAAGCCACACACAGATGCCACTTCGATGATCGACATCGGCGTTTGCTTGAGCAGCTGCCGCGCGCGGATCAGGCGCAGCTTCAGGTAGTAACGCGAAGGCGAGCAGTGCAGGTACTTCTGGAACAGCCGCTCCAGCTGACGACGGGACACGGCGACATACACTGCCAGTTCGTCGAGGTCGATCGGCTCTTCTAGGTTGGCCTCCATCAACGCAACGATTTCCTGCAACTTCGGCTGGTTGGTGCCGAGCATGTGCTTGAGCGGCACGCGCTGGTGATCCTGTTCGTTGCGGATGCGCTCGTAGACAAACATCTCCGAGATCGCGGCGGACAGTTCACGGCCGTGATCGCGGCTGATCAGGTGCAGCATCATGTCCAGCGGCGCGGTGCCACCGGAACTGGTGAAACGGTTACGGTCCAGGGTGAACAGGCGGGTACTCATGGCCACCCGCGGGAAGGCTTCCTGCATCGCCGCCAGGCATTCCCAGTGCACGCTGCAATCGAAACCGTCCAGCAGGCCGGCGCAGGCCAGGGCCCAGCTGCCGGTGCAGACCGCACCCAGGCGACGGGACTGACGCGCCTGGCTTTGCAGCCATGAAACGTGTTCACGGGTAACAGTGCGCTGGATACCGATGCCGCCGCAGACAATCACGGTGTCCATTGGAGGGGCTTTGTGCATGGAGGCGTCGGGGGTGATCTGCAGACCGTCACTGGCCCAGACTTGACCGCCATCGACGGTGAGGGTCGTCCAGCGATACAGCTCGCGGCCGGACAACTGGTTGGCCATGCGCAGGGGTTCGACTGCGGAGGCCAGGGAAATCAGCGTGAAATTGTCCAGCAGCAGAAAGCCGATGGATTGAGGCGCACGGTTCTGGGGTTGGGCCCCGGAGTTGAACGTCGTCATCGCGGTATCTCCTCACACAAAGCGGGTGATGGCCTCAGGCGGAGGCTCTTGTTATTGCCATCGTTCTCGCGTGGGAGACGGGCTTTGTAATGACAGAGCAATTGCCATGCCTAAATTTGAATGTGCGTTCAATAACTCCTAAAAACGACGTCGGAATGTGTCTATATATGACGCGCGGCGAGTAGGGGTTATAAGTGCCATCAGTGGCGACAAGCGCTCTGCCCCGTTGCGTGTGAGCAAATCGGTAGCACTTGTGGGAACAGGGCTGCGAGCAGCCCGGAAAGAGTGTCACCGCAGGCACGGGTGACGGGCGGTCAGGGAACCCATGATACCCCGCCGACGGTGAGACTATTTATCTGTTAGCGACGCGCCAAAAGGTGGCGCGGTTTGGATCGAGTGTTCAGTTTACGCGCAGTTTTGACTGGTCTGGCCCCATCGCTGGCAAGCCAGCTCCCACAGGGATTCAGGGTGTGATCAAGATATCAGCTACACCAAAGAATCTGTGGGAGCTGGCTTGCCAGTGATGAAGTCAGCTCGGTATCAGCACTCCACCGCGCTGACCGCCAACCCACCCCGCGATGTCTCCTTATATTTGTCATGCATATCGGCACCGGTATCACGCATGGTGCGGATCACCCGATCCAGCGAGATAAAGTGCTGTCCATCGCCGCGCAATGCCATTTGCGCCGCATTGATCGCTTTCACCGCGGCAATCGCGTTGCGCTCGATACACGGCACTTGCACCAGACCGCCCACCGGATCGCACGTCAGCCCCAGGTTATGTTCCAGGCCGATTTCCGCCGCGTTGCACAGTTGCTCCGGGGTAGCGCCGAGGATTTCCGACAGCCCCGCCGCGGCCATGGCGCAGGCCGAACCGACTTCGCCCTGGCAACCGACTTCGGCACCGGAGATCGAAGCGTTCTTCTTGCACAGAATCCCCACCGACGCCGCACCGAGGAAGTAGTCGACGACGTTGGCGTCGGTCACGTCCTCGCTGAACTTCATAAAGTAATGCAACACCGCGGGAATGATCCCCGCCGCACCATTGGTCGGTGCCGTGACCATGCGCCCGCCGGCGGCGTTTTCTTCATTGACCGCCAGGGCGAACAGGTTGACCCACTCCATGGCGCTGAGGGTCGAGCCGATCACGTTGGGTTTGTTCAACTCCTGCAAGCTGCGATGCAGTTTGGCCGCACGCCGGCGCACATTCAGGCCACCGGGCAGGATGCCTTCGTGCTTGAGGCCGTGATCGACGCAATCCTGCATGGCGCGCCAGAGCTTCATCAGGCCGCTGCGGATTTCCTCTTCGCTGCGCCAGACCTTCTCGTTGGCCATCATGAGTTCGGCTACGCGCAGATTGTGCTTCTTGCACAGCTCCAACAACTCGGCAGCAGAGGAAAAATCATAGGGCAACACAGTGCGGTCAAGGTCGACCACCCCGCTGGAGGCCTGGGCCTCGTCGACGACAAAACCGCCGCCGACCGAATAGTAGGTGTCGCGATGCAACTCGCCGTCATTGCCTTCGACAATCAGGGTCATGGCATTGGGATGGAACGGCAGGTTTTCGTCGATCAGGCGCATGTCCCGACCCCAGATGAAGGGCACCGACAAACGACCGTCGAGCAACAGCGTGTCGGTTTCGCGCAGGGTGGCGATGCGGATGCCGATTTGCGACGGATCGATCGCATCCGGCCACTCGCCCATCAGGCCCATGATCACCGCGTTGTCGCTGCCGTGACCGATGCCGGTGGCGGACAACGAACCATAGAGCTGAACTTCGACCCTGCGCACCTGCTCCAGCAGACCCCGTTCACGCAAACCTTGTACAAACAAAGCCGCCGCCCGCATGGGTCCCACGGTGTGCGAACTGGAAGGGCCGATGCCGATTTTGAACAGGTCGAAAACACTGATAGCCATTACTGCCGAACTCCTGGATGAGCCAACTCCAGGCGCAAAAACGCCCGGTGGCGGAGCTGCTACGCTCAAGCTGCAATCCGCCGAGATGACTGCATCATCAGGCTTTTGTCTTGTCGTTCGACGTCTCTAACCGACGCACTCATGTCCACTAACGCCGTGGGCGTTTTACGCCATGTTTTCGGCGTTTTTTTGCGATGCAGAGGGGGAAATGGGGCTGAAAAAATCTGTAAACGACGTCACTGACACTGGATGCGACCATCCCTGTACTGGTTACGACGCACCCTGTAGGCGTCAGATTTTCACTGGTACATGATCATATCGACTCGATTGCAAGGCGCCGTGGTAGAGCTGTCTCCAAAACGCCATCCAACCGCAACTCTATAAGTGCGGTGGTCCAGTCGGAACACTGCCAAAAAAAACACCAAGGAGTCCATCCATGAAAGGTTCCCCGTCGTTGTTGTTGGCCGCCATGCTTAGTCTGCCGGTTCTGGCGCAAGCCGCCGAACCGGCCCAATGCAGCACCGTAAACTTCTCCGATGTCGGCTGGACTGACATTACTGTCACCACCGCCACTACCAGCGTCGTCCTCGATGCCCTGGGCTACAAGACCAAAACCACCATGATTTCCGTGCCAGTGACCTACAAGTCGCTGGCCGATGGCAAGAACATGGACATCTTCCTCGGCAACTGGATGCCGACCATGGAAAACGACATCAAGCCCTATCGCGATGCCGGCACCGTGGACACCCTGCGCGCCAACCTTGAAAACGCAAAATACACCCTCGCCGTACCGGAAGAGCTGTACAACAAAGGCCTGAAGGATTTCGCCGACATCGCCAAGTTCAAGAAAGAACTGGACGGCAAAATCTACGGTATCGAACCGGGTAACGACGGTAACCGTCTGATCCAGAGCATGATCGACAAGAACGCCTTCGGCTTGAAAGACGCCGGCTTCAAGGTGGTCGAGTCCAGCGAGGCAGGCATGCTCTCGCAAGTCGATCGCGCCCAGCGCCGCAACACCGCGGTGGTGTTCCTGGGCTGGGAACCGCACCCGATGAACACACGCTTCAAGATGAAGTACCTGACCGGCGGCGACGAGTTCTTCGGCCCCAACTTCGGCCAGGCGACCATCTACACCAACACCCGCAAGGGTTACGCCCAGGAATGCAGCAACGTGGGTCAGCTGCTCAAAAACCTGGTCTTCACCCTCGACATGGAAAGCACGCTGATGGGCAACGTCCTGGACGACAAGATGAAGCCTGACGCAGCCGCGAAGGCCTGGCTGAAAAAGAACCCACAGGTACTCGATACCTGGCTCGCTGGCGTGACCACCATTGACGGTAAACCAGGCCTGGAGGCCGTGAAAGCCAAGCTCGCGCAGTAATCGCTTATGCCGGGCAGGTCTGCCTGCCCGGGCTGTTTATTTCCTTGCATGCGGACGTTCACTACCATGCTGATTGATCAGAAAATACCTCTAGGCCAGCACATTGCGAGCTTTGTCGAATGGTTGACGCAACACGGCGCCAACACCTTCGACGCCATTGCCGTGACGCTGGAAACGATGATCCACGGCGTGACTTTCGCGCTGACCTGGTTCAACCCGCTGGTCTTGATCGGCCTCATCGCCCTCCTGGCCCACTTGATCCAGCGCAAATGGGGGTTGACCGCCTTTGTTGTCGCCTCCTTTCTGCTGATCCTCAACCTGGGGTACTGGCAGGAAACCATGGAGACCCTCGCCCAGGTGTTGTTCGCCACCCTGGTCTGCGTGGTCATCGGCGTGCCACTGGGCATCGTCGCCGCGCACAAGCCGATGTTCTACACTGTAATGCGTCCGGTACTCGATCTGATGCAGACCGTACCGACCTTCGTTTACCTCATTCCTACCCTGACCCTCTTCGGGCTGGGTGTGGTGCCAGGCCTGATCTCCACGGTGGTGTTCGCCATTGCCGCGCCGATCCGCCTGACCTACCTGGGCATCCGCGATGTCCCACAAGAATTGATGGACGCCGGCAAGGCCTTCGGCTGCTCGCGTCGTCAACTGCTGACACGGATCGAACTGCCCCACGCCATGCCGAGCATCGCGGCCGGCATCACCCAGTGCATCATGCTGTCGCTGTCGATGGTGGTGATCGCGGCACTGGTGGGCGCCGATGGATTGGGTAAACCGGTGGTCAACGCACTGAACACTGCTGATATCGCCCTGGGCTTCGAAGCGGGCCTGGCGATCGTACTGCTGGCGATCATGCTCGACCGTATCTGCAAACAACCCGAAGCCAAAGTAGGGGGTGACGCATGAGCATAATTCGCTTCGAAGACGTCGACGTGATCTTCACCAAAGATCCGCGCGAAGCACTGAAACTTCTCGATCAAGGCTTGACCCGCAGCGAGATCCTGAAAAAGACCGGGCAGATCGTTGGCGTCGAAAAAGCCAGCCTGGATATCGAAAAAGGTGAAATCTGCGTGCTGATGGGCCTTTCCGGCTCCGGCAAGTCCAGCCTGCTGCGTTGCATCAACGGCCTCAACACCGTCAGCCGCGGCAAGTTGTTCGTCGAGCACGAAGGCAAGCAGATCAACATTGCGTCCTGCACGGCCGCCGAACTGAAAATGATGCGCACCAAGCGCATTGCGATGGTGTTCCAGAAGTTTGCCCTGATGCCTTGGCTGACAGTGCGCGAGAACATCAGTTTCGGCCTCGAAATGCAGGGTCGGCCGGAGAAGGAACGCAAAAAGCTGGTCGATGAAAAACTCGAACTGGTGGGCCTGACCCAATGGCGCAACAAGAAGCCCGATGAGCTGTCCGGCGGCATGCAACAGCGTGTGGGCCTGGCCCGTGCGCTGGCGATGGACGCCGACATTCTGCTGATGGACGAACCGTTCTCGGCCCTCGACCCGCTGATTCGCCAGGGCCTGCAGGATGAACTGCTGGAACTGCAACGCAAGCTGAGCAAAACCATCGTGTTCGTGAGCCACGACCTCGACGAAGCCCTGAAGCTCGGCAGCCGTATCGCGATCATGAAAGACGGCCGGATCATCCAGTACAGCAAGCCTGAAGAAATCGTCCTCAACCCCGCGGACGACTACGTGCGGACCTTCGTGGCCCACACCAACCCGCTGAACGTACTGTGCGGCCGCAGCCTGATGCGCACCCTGGACAATTGCAAGCGCATCAACGGTTCGGTCTGCCTGGATCCGGGCGGCGATTCGTGGCTCGACCTGGCAGAGGGCAACACGATCAAGGGCGCACGCCAGAACGGCTCGGTGCTGGACCTGCAGAACTGGGTACCGGGGCAAGCGGTTGAAGGCCTGGGTCGTCGACCTACCTTGGTGGATTCGAGCATCGGCATGCGCGACGCGCTGCAGATCCGCTACCAGACCGGCAACAAGCTTGTACTGCACGACAACAACCATGTGGTCGGGATTCTCGGCGACAGCGAGCTGTACCACGCACTGCTCGGCAAGAACCTGGGGTAAGGCAACAGACACAAAAACGCCGCGAGAGGATCGCGGCGTTTTTGTTTATGGGGATATCGGGTCAATCTGCTTTGCGGCTAATGACCCCTTCGCGAGCAGGCTCGCTCCCACATTGGAATGCGGTCAACTG
>NZ_JBSVWS010000081.1:0-25880 GCF_054071155.1 Pseudomonas sp. SDO5532_S415
TTGGAATGCATTCCCCTGTGGGAGCGAGCCTGCTCGCGAAGAGGCCCTGATAGGCAGCACACAACGAAAGGATCTATCAGAGCCTGAACCGATCCACCGATTGCGACAATTTACCCGCCAGACTCGACAACTCATCCGTCGTCGAAGCCGTCTGCCCGATCACCTTGCTGTTGCCTTCGGACATCCCGGCAATCATCTCCACCTGATGGGCGATTTCATTGCTGGCCAGGCTCTGCTCGCCAATGGTCCGGCTGATGTCATTGACCAGTTGCGTGGTGTTGAGCGTGGCCTCGAGGATTTCGCGGATGGCGCGCTCAACATCGGCGGTCACGGCCATGCCCTTGTCGACCTGGGCGACGCCCTCTTCCATGCTGATGACTGCCTCGCGGGTGCTTTGCTGGATGCGCGAGACCATGGCGGCGATTTCCTGGGTGGAGGCGCTGGTGCGACCGGCGAGGCTGCGCACCTCGTCGGCGACCACGGCAAACCCGCGCCCCTGCTCACCGGCACGAGCCGCTTCGATGGCAGCGTTCAGTGCCAACAGGTTGGTCTGATCGGCGATGCCCTTGATCACCTGGATAATGCTGAAAATCGCTTCGGACTCCTTGTCCAGCGTACGAATCACCTGCGCCGACTGCTGCGCCGAACGGGCGATACCGTCCATGTCATTGACCACCTGATGGATCACCCGTCCGCCGTCCTTGGCCAAGGCCTCGGCCTGATTGGCCATGTTCAGCGCGCGCTCGGCATGCCGGGTGATTTCCTCGATGCTCGCGGTCATTTCGCTGGCGGCCGCGGCCATGGTGCTGGCCGCGGTGCTTTGTTGCTGGCTGCTGCCGGCGACTTCGTGGCAACCGTTACTCAACAACTCGCTCATGCCGCTGACGCCATGGGCGTTGCTGCGCACCACTTCGATCATGCCGCGCAAATCCCGCTGCATGGTGGCCAGGCTGCGAATCAATCGGCTGGCTTCGTCCTGGCGGTCCGTCTCGACAATCGGCTCGCTCAGGTTGCCATGGGCGATGCTGTCGGCGATACGGCTGGCGGTGCGCAGCGGCCCCATGATGCTCAGAATCACCCAGCGCCCCTGGGCCAGCAGCAGCAACAGACTGACGATCAGCACAGTGCCGAGGGCGACATTGGCGTTGCTGATGGCTTCGCGCGTGCCTTCGCTGGTCTGTTGCGTGTTGTGTTCAATCAGTTCGCTGAGAGCCGCCATCTGGTCTTCCAGTTGGCTGAACGCGCTGTTGAAGGCGGCCAGTTCCTTTTGTGCGGCGTCGGGGTTTTCCAGGGCCAGGCCGACGATGCGCTCAGCGGCGCTGATGTAGGTGTCGAGGCTGGGCTTGATCCGGTTCAACGCGGTTTTCAGAGTGTCGTTGACCGGCAGCTTGAGGTTCTCGCCGAGCATTTCCCGAAAATGCGCGGTGTGTTCCTCGATGGAACTGCGCACCTCGACCTTGCTGCTGGTGCTTTTGCCCAGCCCCACCAGCATCGCCGACAGCACGTCGGCGCGCAGGGCGTCATGCATCATGTCGGCTTCGAGGTGATTGCTCAGTGCCTTCATGCCGACGTCATTGTCCTGCACCGCTTGCGCCATCTGGCCATTTCCCAGGTAACTGACCATGCCCATGATCAACGCAGTGAGCACGCCAGTGCCGATCAGCAACAGTAAACGCAGTTTTATGGACACTCTGTGGTTCCTCTTTTCGCACGTTTGTCGTTTGGGCGGCTTCATCCTCTGAAGAACGCCCATTGCTGAAGAGGTTATCGACTGCCCCGAGCGGTAGTTGACAGCCGGAGTCCGGGTTTTGCGGTTTTGTCGACATGCGGTAGGTCATCTTCCTCCAGCAATCCCTGCCCCCCATCTTCCATTTCAGAGGAAACCTGCTAGGTTGTACGACAACCTACAACAACAAGGAAACACCCATGAAGAAAGTCAAAGTGCTGATCGGTTTTCTCTGCCTGTTCAGCGGCTACGTGGCAGCGGCGGCCTCGTCGAGCGACAAGGACGTCGCGCAAGCCGTCGACCACCTGACCAACGCCATGCTGCACAAGGACATCGCGCAACTCCGGGCGCTGACTGCCGAGAACCTGACGTACGGACATTCCAGCGGCAAGATCCAGGACAAGCAGGCGTTCATCGCCGACATCGAAACCGGCAAAAGCGCGTTTAAGACCCTTGAAATGCAGAACCAGACCATCACCGTTTCCGGTGATGTCGCGCTGGTCCGCCACCACTTCTCGGCCCAGGCCCTCAAGGGCACCGAGGTGATTCCCACCGAAATCGAGAACTTCCAGATCTGGCAGAAGCAACACGGAAAATGGCTACTGGTAGGACGACAGGCGTTTAAATTCTGATGTTGGTTTAATTGTCAGATTGCACTGCACTAGGCGGGCACTCCTGTGGGAACGAGCCTGCTCGCGAAAGCGGTGTGTCAGTCAACGAAGATGTTGGATCTGATGGCCTCTTCGCGAGCAGGCTCGCTCCCACAGGGGGTCGCGGTCGTTCACAGGTTCTGTGCCTGTCGCCATTCATTGTGGGAGCGAGCCTGCTCGCGAAAGCGGTGTGTCAGTCAACGAAGATGTTGAATCTGATGGCCTCTTCGCGAGCAGGCTCGCTCCCCCAGGGGAAGTCAGGCGATGCCGACTTCCACCCTCCCCTCGTTCAACCGCACCGGCCAGACCCGCAGACGCTGCTGCGGATATTCCAGGCAAGTGCCGTCTTCCAGGCGGAAATGCTGTTTGTAGATGGGCGATGCCACCACCAGGTCGCCTTTGATGCTGCCGACGAGGCCGCGGCCGATGACATTGGCCCCCGATTGCGGGTCGTGATTGTCAATGGCGTAGAGGTTTTTGCCCTCGATGCCCGGCAGATAGAACAGCGCCACTTGCGCGCCGTCCAGCCACACCACTACACCTGAGTCGTTCACCAGGTCCTGCTGGCTGCACACCGATTGCCAGTGGGCAGACGAGCCGGCTTCAACGCGTTGGGTATTGGAATGATTCATCAGGCGCTCTCCTCGGTGACAGGGATCAGATTGAGTTCGGCGGCCATGATCGGGCGCCGTTGACCGCGTTCCTGGACAAAGTGAATGTCCGGGTCCGGGCGTTTATCGTTGACGAAGGTGCGGAAGCGCTTGAGTTTTTCCGGGTCCTTGAGGGCGTTGGCCCACTCGCATTCGTAACGGTTGACCACCAGTTGCATCTGCGACTCGAGCTCGGCGCCCAGGCCCAGGCTGTCGTGGATGATCACGTCCTTGAGGTAGTCCAGGCCACCCTCCAGGCTTTCGCGCCACACCGAAGTGCGCTGCAACTTGTCGGCGGTGCGGATGTAGAACATCAGGAAGCGGTCGATGTAGCGGATCAGCGTCGCGTCATCCAGATCGGTGGCGAACAGTTCGGCATGACGCGGGCGCATGCCGCCGTTACCGGCGATGTAGAGGTTCCAGCCTTTCTCGGTGGCGATTACGCCGACGTCCTTGCTTTGCGCCTCGGCGCATTCACGGGTGCAACCGGACACCGCGAACTTGAGCTTGTGCGGCGAGCGCAGGCCCTTGTAGCGGTCTTCGATGGTCAGCGCCATTTGCACGCTGTCCTGCACGCCGTAGCGGCACCAGGTGCTGCCGACGCAGGATTTCACCGTACGGGTCGATTTGCCGTAGGCGTGCCCGGTTTCGAAGCCCGCTTCAATCAACTCGCCCCAGATGTCCGGCAATTGATGCAATTGCGCCCCGAACAGGTCAATCCGCTGGCCGCCGGTGATTTTGGTATAGAGGTCGTATTTCTTCGCCACCACACCGATGGCGATCAGCTTGTCGGCAGTGATCTCGCCACCGGGAATGCGCGGCACGACCGAGTAGGTGCCGTTTTTCTGCATGTTGGCCATGAAGGTGTCGTTGGTGTCCTGCAACGGCACCAGCGACGGGTCCATGATCGGCTGGTTCCAGCACGACGCCAGGATCGAACCCACCGCCGGCTTGCACACATCGCAACCGGTGTGGCCACGGCCATGTTTGGCCAGCAGTTCTTCGAAGGTGATCACCCCTTCCACCCGCACCAGCGCATACAACTCCTGACGGGTGTAGGCGAAATGCTCGCACAGGCTCTTGTCGACACTGACGCCACGGGCGATCAGTTCGTGTTCGAAGACTTGCTTGAGCAGGCCGGCGCAACCGCCGCAGCCGGTGCACGCCTTGGTCTGCGACTTGAGCAGGCCCAGATCGGTGCAGCCGCCGTCGATGGCCGAGCAGATCGCGCCCTTGGTAACGTTGTGACAGGAACAGACGGTGGCCGTTTCCGGCAAGGCGCCAGGGCCGAGGGTCGGCGCGCCTTCGGACGATGGCAGGATCAAGGCAGCCGGTTCGGATGGCAAGGCAATCGCGTTCTGCATGTATTGCAGCAGCGTGTCGTAATAGCTGTTGTCACCGATCAGCACCGCACCCAGCACCTGCTTGCCGCTGGCGTCCACCACCAGACGGCGATAGCTGGCGGTCGTCTCGTCAATGAACTGATAACTGCGCGCGCCCGGCGTGTTGGCGTGAGCATCGCCGATGGAGCCGACATCGACACCCAGCAGTTTGAGCTTGGTCGACATGTCGGCGCCCTGGAACGGCTCCGCGACGTCCTCACACAGCCGCGCCGCAACGCTGCGCGCCATCTGGTAGCCGGGGGCAACCAGGCCGAACAGGCTGCCGTTCCATGAAGCGCACTCGCCGATGGCGTAGATGTTCGGGTCGCAGCTCAGGCAGGTGTCGTCAATCACCACCCCACCACGCGGGCCGATCTCCAGCGCACACTGGCGGGCCAACGCATCCTGGGCACGGATGCCGGCGGAGAACACCACCAGGTCGGTTTCCAGAAATTCATCGTTGGCAAAATTCATGCGATAGCGATAGTCCTCGCCCGCACTGATCGATTGCGTGGCGCGGGACAGGTGCACGCCGACGCCCAGCCGTTCGATCTGCGCCTTGAGCGCCAAACCACCCAGATCGTCCAGTTGCACCGGCATCAGGCGTGGCGCGAATTCCACTACATGAGCTTCCAGGCCCAGGCTCTTCAGAGCATTGGCCGCTTCCAGACCGAGCAAGCCACCGCCGACCACCACACCACGGCGCGCATCGGCCGCCGCGGCACGAATGGCATCGAGGTCTTCCAGGGTGCGATACACCAGCCGCGAATGACCTTCGGCGCCTTCAATCGGCGGCACGAACGGATAAGAGCCGGTGGCCAGGACCAGTTTGTCGTAATGCACGCAACCCTGTGCGGTGATGACTTGACGCTGTTCGCGGTCGATTTCCAGCACCGGTACACCCAGGTGCAATGTGACGCCGGGCGTCTCGTACAGCGAGGCGTCACTCAGCGCCAGCGACTCGGCATCGCGACCGGTAAAGTATTCGGACAAATGCACACGGTCGTAAGCACGCATCGGCTCCTCGCTGAAGACGTGCAAGCGATAGCGCCCCAGAGCGCCGCGCTCGATCAACTGCTCGACACAGTGATGCCCGACCATGCCATTGCCGATCACGACCAGCGTTTGCAGTTTGTTCAAAGTGGCTACATTGGAATTCATAAACGACACCTGCCCAAGCCCATCACGGTTCAAAAAGCAAAAAAAAACGCCTGAAACCTTGCGGTTCCAGGCGTCTTTGCCTGTTCTTTTGCGGTGTTGAAACCAGACGGCCATGCCTGATCCACCGATATTGCCCACGACCTGTGCGGTTGATCGATCGTCGTTGACCGAGCGGGCTGCCCATCTATGTAGAGGGGCTTGAGGGGATCAATGCAGGGTTTGTGCCAGTCGAAGATCGGGGCTGGAGAAATGGTCGGGGACGGCGGTTCAGGCGGGTTTCAAGGCGAGTCGTATTCAACTGGCCGAGCGTGGCCGAGGGGAAGATGGATCAGCAAACCGCTACGCACTGGTGCACGCTGGCAGGCTTCGCGCTTTATAAAAGTGCATGTTGCTGTCAAGAAATTGAGGATGAACATGTGAAGAGGGGATTTTTGTGGCGAGGGGATTTATCCCCGTTGGACTGCGCAGCAGTCCCTTTTTGGGGGCTGCTTTGCAGCCCAACGGGGATAAATCCCCTCGCCACAGATTGCCAGGTGTTTGTTGGAATTCAGCAGCACCGCGTATTGCACTTGCCCCGGCCAAACCGTGCTTCCTGGCGCTCACGGAAAAATGCCTCGTAAGTCATGACTGGCTCGTCGGGGGATTTGACCGCCATGAGCGCTACGTAATTATCGTAATCGGGAACACCCACCATTGACTGTGCGCTTTGGCGGAAGAACCGGGCGACCTGCTTCAGTTTATGGAACATGGCAATGCTCTCTATGGGGGATTGGATGGCCCCATGTAACCGCGCCGATGTATCTGCAATGTGTCCGTGCGCAGGGCATTTGTATCTTCGTGTAGCACCGGGACCGCGACCTTTTGGCGCAGGACCGGCGGGCGATCGATTGAGCGCCACAGGGCAACAGTTTGTTAACATCCCTGCGCTTTTTTTCGTCTGATCCGTCAGGCACTGTGTTTTCCCGGTTGCTACACAGGAAGCTTTTTTCCATGAGTACGTTGTATACCCGTCGCACGGTCCTGCGCGGCATGGGCCTGCTGAGCCTTGGCCTGCTCGCCGGCTGCGATGACAGCAGCAAGCTGTCGTTCAAGTACGGCAAGGATCTGAGCGACAAGATCATGGGACGTTCCTTCAAGCTCAAGGACGTCCAGGGCGAGACCCGGATGCTGGGCAGCTACCAGGGGCTGATGCCGATGATCTTCTTCGGTTTCACCCAATGCCCGGCCGTCTGCCCGACGACCCTGGCCCGCGCGGCCCAGGCGAAGAAACTGATGGGCCGCGATGGCGAACGCCTGCAAGTGATCTTCATCACCCTGGACCCCGAGCGCGACACGCCCGAAATGCTCGACAACTACGTCAAGGCCTTCGATCCGAGCTTCGAGGCACTGTCCGGCACGCTGGAAGAAACCGCCGCCACCGCCAAGGAGTTCGGCGTATTCTTCGAGAAGGTTCCGAGCGGCGATACCTACACCCTGTCCCACACCGCGACCAGCTTCGTGTTCGACTCCCGAGGCAATTTGCGCCTGGGCCTGTCCGCGTCCCTTACCGCTCAAGAGTGCGCAGAAGACCTGCTCACCGTCATGGAGGTCTGCTGATGACTTCGCTGTACTCAAAACGCCTGAAACAACTGGTGCTTGGCCTTTCCCTGATCGGCATGGCCTGGCAAGTGTCCGCGCAAACCCAGGTGAACGACGCCTGGGTTCGCGCCACGGTGGCCGGCCAGCATTCGACCGGCGCCTTCATGACCCTGCACGCCGACACGGACAGCAAGTTGCTCAGCGTGCAGTCCCCGATCGCCAAGACGGTACAAATCCACCAGATGAGCATGAAAGACGATGTGATGCGCATGGGGCAGGTCGAGTCCGTCGAGTTACCGGCAGGCAAACCGGTGAGCCTGGATCCCAATGGCTACCACATCATGTTGATGGACCTGACCGCCCAGGTGGCAGAAGGCAGCAAAGTGCCCCTGACCCTGACCGTGGAAAACGCCAAGGGCGAGAAAGAGACAATCCAGGTCGAGGCCCAGGCCCGTTCCCTCGGCGCGATGGATCACAGCAAAATGGATCACAGCAAAATGCATTGAGGGTCTGACGGCCTCGATCAACGAGGCCGGTCACTGATAAGAGGTGCGCACCATGACGACGAACACTGAAACCGCCATCCTCGCCGGCGGCTGCTTCTGGGGCATGCAGGATCTGCTTCGACGCTACCCGGGCGTGCTGGCCACGCGGGTTGGCTACTCGGGCGGCGATGTGCCCAATGCGACCTACCGCAATCATGGCACCCATGCTGAAGCGATCGAAGTGGTCTTCGACCCACAGCAGATCAGCTATCGCCAGATTCTCGAATTTTTCTTCCAGATCCACGACCCGACCACCAAAAATCGCCAGGGTAATGACCTGGGTACGAGTTATCGCTCGGCCCTCTATTACCTGAGTGATGAACAGCGGCAAATCGCTGAAGATACCGTTGCCGACGTCGAAGCCTCCGGCCTCTGGCCCGGCAAGGTCGTCACCGAGATCGAGCCCGCCGGACCGTTCTGGGAAGCGGAGCCTGAGCATCAGGACTATCTGGAACACTACCCCAGCGGCTATACCTGCCACTTCATCCGGCCAAACTGGACGCTGCCGAAACGCCGCTGATGGTTGGTCCCCTGTAGGAGCGAACTCGCTCGCGATGGATGTCAACGATGACGCGGGGCGTCTGAATCCCCGTATCGCGCTCAGGTTTATCGCGTGCGAGCCCGCTGCTACAGGGGTTAGGCCGCCCGTTCATTGACGCGTTGACGAATTGAGCACCACGGTTGCCGGGTTATTTGCGCTTGGCGGTATTGAGTGCCACGGCGGCGCGAATCAGCGCCTGCAAAGCGGCTTCATCGATGATGTCACCTTCATGCAGATCAATCGCGCGTCGGGTGTTGCCTTCCAGGCTGGCGTTGAACAGCTTTGAAGGATCGTCCAGCGCGGCGCCCTTGGCGAAGGTCATCTTCACCGCGTTCTTGTAGGTCTCGCCGGTGCAGATAATCCCGCCGTGCGACCACACCGGTACCCCGCGCCACTTCACTTCCTCGACCACCTCGGGGTCGGCCTGCCTGACCAGCGCCCGGACCCGCGCCAGCGTCTGGCCGCGCCAATCGTTCAGGTCGCGGATTTTCGCGTCGATCCGCTCGGAGGCAGAGCTCGTCTCTTCCTGTGAGTCAGTGATTTCCTTTTTCATGAGGGCTGGTGTCCTCGACGCGTGACGATTTTGTTGAAGGCAGGTAGCCGCGCTGGATCCAGACCCTGCGGTCGATAGCCTGTCGCAGCCGCTCGCGGTGTTCGGACCAGACCAGCGGGTCGACCGAGGTCGTCGAGCGCATCAATTCGAGCATGGCCGAATGGGCCGCGTGATATTCAGCCTGGGCGTCGCCGGCTCTGATTTTCAGGCGCTCGCTCTCAGTCATCTCCATCCGCCGCAGGGCCAGTACCGCTTCGTCGGTAATCAACGGACTCAACGTCAGTTGCGCCCGGTGGGGGGCCACGAATGGCTCGGTCTCCAGCACGAGTTCCCGGGCCCGCCGCGCTCCCCATTTCAATGCCGAAGCGAGTGGTTCGCGGAAACTGCGATCCGAAAAGGCTTCGAACAGGGCGCCACCACTGGCGTCGTAGATTCCGATAAAAACCTGGGTCATCCCCTCCAGCGTGATGCGCGCCTGCACTTCAATCTGCCGACCGTCGTTCAATACGTCTTCGTAGGTTTTGACGGGTAAGCGTTTATTGAGCCATAGCCAGAACTGTGCGCCTCTGCGTCGCATTGATAACCCTCCCCGGTTTAATCACCGAGTAAGGCACAGGAAGGCGCTGTTCGCCACTCCATCGGTCGTTCGCAAATGAATGTGAATACTGCGCATTTTCAATCATCAAACGGCCATTGACGATCTAGACTTCATCAACAACGAGGCAGCAATCGCCGGTTCAATCAGCAGGCCGATAAAAACAAGGACATTCAACCTTGAACATTTCAACCCTTTGCCTCTTGGGGGGCCTGCTGGTATCCGCCGGGGCATGTGCCAACGGAGTCATTCCCGTCCTTGAACTGGACTTCACCAGGGCTGCCACCGAAACCCTGAAGAAACACGGCATCAACGACGCGTGCATCATCGCCGCGTCCAACCCTGGCGCGTTCACCTATTGCCGGGAAGGCTCGGCAACGCTCTGGAAGTATCAGGCGCTGGACCTCGATCAACAGGCGAAAAACCTCGAGGGTAATAAGCTGGCGTCAATGGATGACGGACGGATCTCCATCGTTGAAGCCGATAGTGCGGCCTGCGCGGAAGACACTCCCCAGCCACTGATTCACCCGACGGTTACCCGCGCACTGGCCCTCGGCCTGATCATCCTGTTTCTGTTGATTGGCTTGCGCCACACCTACAGGGCAACCATGGACGGTTTTTTTGTCCCTACCATGAATATGGGCATACACCAGCAACGATCCGCCGGCCCGATGCGCTCGAATCGTTCGACGACGAAGGCCTTGGGGGCTTTCTCCATCGCCGCTGTCATCGCATTCGTTTATTTCGGCTACACCACGTTTTGAACAAGCCGACGGAGAGCGAACGAACCCGGTCAAAAATCCCGAACTCGTGCCATGGCGTTTAATCCAATGTGTAGTCACTGGAGGAAACGCCATGAATAAAGATGATCGTATTAACCCTGACGACAAGGGCCGTGACGCCGACAGCGCGGATGAACCCATGGCCACCCCGCCATCCGATGAGCCGGAAGCAGATGAGCTACAGCGCAAAATCGACAAGATCGAACGCGAGGTGGCGGATGGCAATTGAAACCCCGTGGGAGCGAGCCTGCTCGCGAAGGCGTAGTGTCAGGCACTTTTATTGTGGATGTGCCATCGCCTTCGCGAGCAGTCTCGCTCCCACATGGGGTTCCACATAAAGTTGGGGCCTCTGTCAGTTCCGACGGGTGACGGTGAGCGCCACGACCGCAATGCGCTCAACCCGCTCATAACCGGGCTTGAGCAGATCCTCCCCGAACACATCAGGATCCAGTTCGCGATAAGTCCAGCCAAATGTATCGCCGGCCAACTCCGGCAGGACGGCTTCCAGGAACGGATCCTGGCCGTCGACCATCGCCACGCCAGTGTAGAGCACCAGGCTGCCAGCCTTGTCCAGGCGCGGCAAAGATTCGCGCACGATGCGCAACGACAGCCCCTCCCCCAATGCCCCGCCGCCGTGGCGATAGGCGCGCTGCTGGCTGTCATTCATATAGGGCGGATTGGCAATGATCAGGTCGAATTGGCCTTCGACACTACTCAGGATATCGCTGTGGTAGACGGTGACATTGGAGACTCCGGCCAGCTCGGCATTGACCGCCGACAGTCGCAGAGCCCGTGGATTGATGTCCACGGCCAGCACCTGGGCGTCATGTCGGGCGCGGGCGACGATCAGTGCACCGACACCGGCACCGCAACCAATGTCCACCACTCGCCGGATCGGCTCGAAATGCTGTTGCAGATGGGCTTCAATCATCTGCGCGAAGCGGTAGCTGTCGGGTCCGAAAAATATCGAGTCGGCGTGCGTGGTGGGATATGCCGAGTGAGCGAACAGCAATCCGTCGAGGCTCGACCAGCGCACAGTGCTACGCCAGATCAAGCCCTCCTGTTCGACGATGCCCGCCTGTTCCAACGCA
Organism: Pseudomonas sp. SDO5532_S415; assembly: GCF_054071155.1. Taxonomy (NCBI): domain Bacteria; kingdom Pseudomonadati; phylum Pseudomonadota; class Gammaproteobacteria; order Pseudomonadales; family Pseudomonadaceae; genus Pseudomonas; species Pseudomonas sp. SDO5532_S415. The sequence goes on from NZ_JBSVWS010000081.1 coordinate 11,255, forward strand.
GTGAGTTCATCCGCCGGCAACAGTGCGTGATCGAACGGCATCGACCAACCGAAGACGCCGCGCAGGTCCTTCGCCAACGGTGTGGTGAAGCGCTGGAGGAATCTTTCGTGGGTCAAAGGGGTCGGCGTGATGAAACGATAGCCCTCGGCGATCAGCCGCCTGCCCAACGCCAGTAGCGCGCGATCGGCGATTTGTTGTACTGACATTCAACACTCCTTGAGTCAGCGTAACCGCGAACGCAGTTCGATGAAGCGCCGGGTGGCGAACAACCCCGCCGGGCGATGGTGCCGTTGTGCCAACAGCCAGGGCATCAGTGATTCAAGTTCCTGGCGCGGCGACTGGTGGTGCAGGCTGGCCTGTAACGCCTTGAGTTCCGGATCATCCGCCGTACCTGCACGTTCAACGCTATTGCTGCTGTGATCCCGTAGCGGCGCCGGCTGCCGTTTGGGATCTTGCCCATCACCGGCGATCCAGTCGTGGATCAACTGTTTTTCGTAACCATCGAACACGCCAAACATCGCCGCCGTACTGCCCTCGATCAATTGCCAGAATCGACTTTCCTGCGGTGGACGATGACGCTTGATCCAACCCTTGCGCTGCAGGGCTGCGAGAAAATCCTCGATATGACCAGGCGACGACAACCACTGGTTGATGGTTTGCCCTTCGACCTTGCAGTAGTCGGAATGCATGTGCTGACCGAAGCCACGCTTGCGTTCAAGCATGGCGATCACTTCGCGCTCCAGCTCAAAGGCTTTAATGATGGCAGTCGAACCGAGGCCCAGATCGTTGAGGCGATAGCCCAGGGTCACGCGCCGATAGAACTCGTCCCTGCCCCCGTCCAGGGGCAACAGTTCCAGCAGCGACCGGACCGCCTTGCGCCCATGACCGCTGCTGACGTTGTCGATGGTCACATGCAAGGTGAAGTAGTACGGGTCGATACCCAATTCCCGCAATTCATGGGCGCTGATCAACAGGTGCAACGGTAATTGCTCGTAGCCCAGGTTGTAGCCGATCACCTCCGGCATGAAGGCGGCGCTGCAACTGCCCAGCGCCAGTTGAATCGCGCCCTGCACAAAGTGCTCGTCATTCAGGCCTTGCTGATCGTCACAGCCCTGTTCGGCCAGCAGTGTGCGATAGATCGACACATGGTTCTGCCGGGAATCACCCTTGCCCAACTCTTCAAGGTAGGTGGTCAGCAGGCCATCGAAGCGGTAGTCCTGCCAGTGCTCCAATACCCCCTGCAGCCAGGCACCGTCGACCTCTTTGGTCGGTGCGACCCGTTGCAGGAAATACAAGGCGTGGGCCTTGTTCTGAAAATAACGGCGCCCCGCTCCCTGCTGGCGCTCGACGAGGTAGCCGGCGTAGTCGCGAGCGACGTCGGCGCAATGCCGTTCGGCCCAGGCTGCCAGATGTTGCGGTGTGTCGGGCAGATCGCAAGGGAGTTGGGCGGCGCGGGCCAGCTGCTGCCGCAAAAAGGCTTCGGCCTGCTCTTGAGCGTGCGGAGCATTGCGGTACAGCACGCCATACAGTTCGCGCACGTCGCTGGACCCCGCAAGCGGCGAGGGAGAGCCGGTCAAGGCATTGAATACGGTCATGACCCGCTCCTCTAGCGTCTATCGTCGGACAGCGGCGTTTGCTCATCAGCCTCCGGCAGCTCCCTCCCCGCCAGATCATCCCAGTCTTCCGGGCGTTGGACGGTACCGGGATCCGGCGTGGTCAGCGGATCGTATTTGCCCGGGTCGTCGGGATTGAGCGACGGTGAATCGGGCTCGGGCCGGGAAGGAACGGAATCCTGCGCCTGATCCTGCCGCTGCATGTTGTCCTGGAAAGTCGAATCGGTAGTCATACCCACCTCTACAAAAAAGGTCCGGAAACGCCGGGTCGTACAGGTTTGAAGAGGCGGGGGCGCAGGCGTGCATTCGAATTGACGAGCGGCATCAATCTACGCTTCATGGCTCGCCCGCCGCGACGCGCTGTCCTTTTTCCAGTGATCCGATACCCGCTATTTGCAATGCGCGCAAAGCGCCATTCGTGCAGCCTGCATGGCGCGACTCAACCTCCATGGAAAATAACTCACTGATTAAAAAGGGATTTACGCCCACGATTCGATTGGCACAGTCGATGCTGCCTATGTTTGGAAACCAGGGGTGCCGGCTTAGACCGGCGCAACACTTTCCGTGACAGTGAGGCAAGATAATGAACGCCATCGACATGCTCCAAGCCGACCATGAACGAGTGAAAGGCATCCTGACCCAGTTGGAAGATTCAACCGAACGCGCGGTAAAAAAACGCGCCGAGCTGCTTGCAAAACTGGAGATGGAAATCACGATCCATACCAGGCTCGAAGAAGAGATTCTCTACCCGGCCTACAAAAAAGCCGGCGGTAAAGAACAGGAAAAAATGTACTACGAGGCCAAGGAAGAACACCGCACGGTCGACTCGCTGGTCATGCCGGACCTCAAGATGACCGATCCCGCCAGCGTCGAGTTTTCCGGACGCGCAAAAGTGGTCAAGGAGCTGCTTGAGCATCACATCGAAGAAGAGGAAAAAGAGATGTTCCCCGAGGCCAGGAAGCTCTTGGGCAAAGCGCAACTTGAGGAGTTGGGCAAACAGATGGAGACGATGAAAGCAGCCTGTAAAAAAGAACTGAACGGCGGCAACATCGCAGCCTGACCGCGACAACGCTGGTCACTCCGGCGCGTCAGTTTCTGCAAACCTGAAGCCCGCTATCTTCATGGCGGGTTTCTTGATTTATCACCCGCGGGACGGAGGACTTCACCATGATTGCCCCATCAACCGGCATGAAACCGGGTGAGCGTTACATCGTCGAAAGCGTTGAGCGTGCCCATCATTTTCCCGGTTTCTTTCTCGACGCAAAGTACTACCTGGAGCCCGAATTACAAACCGCCGTCGGCTGGCTCGAAGGCCAGCAATTTCTGTACGACCAACTCGACCCGACAGGCGAGCCGGTGTTTCCCGGCCGGGTTGCCGGCACCATCGAAGACCTGACCTTGACCCTGGCCGATGGCGCGCGCCTGACATTGAGCGAAGAGCCGTTCCGCGCCCAGGCAGATCTACCCCTGCCAGTGATCGATGGCCGTCCTGTTCAGCGATATGTACAACGCCCTTCTCCGCTGCTGGTGGCCGCCGCAGCGTTGTTGATCGGCGGTTGCCTGCTGGCGATCAATCGCGTTCGAGGGCGAAACCGTAATCACCGGACATCGGCTTCAGACTCCTGAACCACCCGGGGCGGTAATCGGCGCATGTTGAGCCATCAGCTCGGCGACCCAATCGATGAACACGCGTACCTTGCGGCTAATATGCCGGTTGGGAGGAAAGGCCACGTAGATCGGCATTGGATCGAGGCGCCAGTCTTCGAACAGGGGCACCAGTTCGCCCCGCGCCAAATGGGGCCTGGACATGTAGTCGGGCAACCAGAGAACCCCCATCCCGGCCAGACCTGCCGCGATGTACGCATTGCCATCGTCGACGGCCAGCACGTAGCGACCTCTGATCTGCACACTCTCGCTGGCATTGCGCATGGCGTATGGCAATGCCCGGCCGGTACGCGCCCACAGGAAGCCGACGATACGATGATCGGAATCTTCCAGTTCCCGTGGATGTAAGGGTTTACCCATTCGTTCCAGATAACTCGGCGCTGCAAACACCCCGAGCTGCAAGTCCCCCACCCGCCTCGCCATCAGTGACTGATCGCTGAGCTCGCCGCCGCGTACTACGCAATCGACGTTCTCATCAATCAGATCGACGATGCGGTCACTGACGCCCATGTCGATCTGGATGTCAGGGTATCGGGTGTGAAAATCAGGCAGTGCCGGGACCAGGATCATGCTCGCCAGCGGGCTGGGCACATCCACCCGCAGTCGGCCCCTGGGCACTGCCGAGGCACCCGACAGGCTGGTTTCGGCATCGTCCAGATCGGCCAACAGGCGCACCACACGCTCGTAATAGACCGCGCCGTCGGCAGTGACGTTGACCTTGCGTGTGGTGCGGTTGAGCAATTTCACGCGCAAGCGTGCCTCCAGTTGCTGCACCAATTGCGTCACGCTGGTCTTGCTCATGTGCAGGGTTTCGGCAGCCTTGGTGAAGCTGCCTGCCTCCACCACCCGGGCAAATGCCTGCATCGCATCGAAACGGTCCATACCTGCCCCAATAGCTAGCGGATTGTTTGGTATTTACAAACAGTGATAGTTGCAGTTGCGCGTTTATCCGGCAAGCCCGTGGACCTACAGTCCCTCCATCGTTAACCGCGGATCGGTTTTGATCCGCTGATGGAGGTCTGTATGACAAAGCGTGATGTTGTTTTTCCACCCGGCCGCCAGGCGCTGTATGAGCGCAATCGCTACTCGCCGGCGATCCGCTCCAATGGCTTTTTGTTCGTTTCGGGGCAAGTGGGCAGTCGCGAAGATGGCTCGCCCGAACCGGATCTGGAGACCCAGGTCCGGCAAGCGTTCAACAACCTGAATGGGATTCTGGGCGCTGCCGGTTGCAGCTTCGATGATGTGGTAGACATCACCGTCTTCATCGTCGATCCCGAAACAAGGTTCGAGACGATCTGGAAGGTGGTACCCGAGTTCTGGGGCCAGGCGCCGCACCCGACGTTGACCGCCGTCGGCGTCACCTGGCTCTATGGCTTCCAGTTCGAGATCAAGGTTATCGCCAGGCTTCCCGAAACCGCGGGAAGCTGAGCGGCGGTCACTCTTTGGCCAGCCCGCCAGGCAGCGCGGCGCCCTGCTGGAAGATCACGGTCTGTGCCGGCATCGGCGCCGGGAAACCGGCCTCTCCGAGGGCATCCTTGATGATGCGGTTGGTGTCGAAATACACCTGCCAATAGTGCTCGTTGTGACAGTGCGGACGCACCGCCAACACCGGCCCGACCAGGTTGAACTCGAGGATTTCCACGTCGACCGCAGGGGTTTCGAGCACATTGGGGATGGCGGCAATCTTCTCTTTCAGCAAGGCCGCGGCCGCTTTCCAGTCGGCGGCGCCGGACAGTTGCGCCTTGAGTTCGACGCGGCGGAACGGGTTGTGGGTGAAGTTCTGGATGTTGTCGCTGAAGATCTTGTTGTTGCCCACCAGGGTCAGCACGTTGTCCGGGGTGTTGATCGCGGTCGCGAACAGGCCGATCTCGGTGACGGTGCCGACAACCCCGCCCGCCGAGATGAAGTCACCGACCTTGAACGGACGCAGCACAATGATGAAAGCACCGGCCGCCAGGTTCGCCAGCAGCCCCGACCAGGCCATGCCAATCGCCAGGCCGACGGCAGCGAGCAGCGCGGCGAAGGTTGTGGTCTGCATGCCGAGGTAACCGAGGATGGCGATCACCAGGATGATGTTCAGCGTCACGGTGATGGCCGAACCGACATAGCGCAACACGGTCGGATCGACTTTCTGCTTGCCCAAGGCCTTCTGCACCATGCCGACGGCAAAGCCGATCAACCAGCGGCCGACGATCCAGAAGGCAATGGCGGTCAGCATCTTGACCGCGAAAGCCACGCCATAAGCCTGCACCACGGCAATGAGCGCGTTGAATTTCTCGGTGGTTACGTTAACGATTGTTTCGTCCATGGCAGTGGCTCTCGCATATGAGGGGCAACCTCAAAACGCTAGCACAGCCGGGCCGGGCTGCCAGTGCAGGAGAGTTCTCAGCCGGATTTCGGGTTCGACAAATGCCCCCTTGTGAGAGCGGGCCTGCTCGCGAAAGCGGTGGGTCAGTCAACAATGATGTTGGATGTACCGCCCTCTTCGCGAGCAGGCTCGCTCCCACAGGGTTTGAGCCCTTAGTGCGGGGCGCGGGGGATGGTTTTGAGCAGGTCGTCGGGGCTGATGTAGCCGACCACGGGCTGGACGCTGCCCGGTTGCGGCAGGTCGAGGATGTGGCCCTTCATCTTGCCGATCACGTGCATCTCGCAAGGCTTGCAGTCGAACTTCAGCGTCAGCACTTCATCGCCGTGAATCAGCTGCATCGGCGCCACCTTGGTGCGCACGCCGGTGACGCCCTTGGCTTGTTTCGGGCAGAGGTTGAAGGAGAAGCGCAGGCAATGCTTGGTGATCATCACCGGCACTTCACCCGTCTCCTCGTGGGCCTCATACGCCGCGTCGATCAGCTTGACCCCGTGACGATGATAGAAATCACGGGCCTTCTGGTTGTAGACGTTGGCCAGGAACGACAGGTGCGACTCCGGGTAGACCGGCGGCGGATTGGTTTCGGCCTTGCGGCCGCCCCGAGGGTGGGCCAGCAGCCGGGCCGCCGTCAGCGCTTCGATCACTTCGCGGCGCAAGGCCTTGAGCTGCGAGTTGGGGATGAAGTACGCCTGCGGTGCATCCAGTGCGACGTCGGTGGCGTGGTATTCGGTGGTGCCCAGTTGACCGAGCAGGTCGCGCAGTTGCTCCAGCGCCTGCTCCGGCTTGTTGGCCAGGCCGAACGGACCGTCCAGGGACACGCTGGCGCTGACGCCCTCCTCGCTGGTGGCGGTGAGTTGCAGACGCTGCTCGTCCAGGCGCGCGACCCAGGCCAGGCCGATGCGACGTTCGGCGGAGGTCTTCTGCAGGGCTTGCTGCCAGTTGTGGTCCAGGTTGCGGCTCAGTGGATGATTCGGGCGCAACTGGTGCAGACCTTTAGGCATCTCGTTGGGTTCGACGCGGTAGCGGTAACGCTTTTCGCCGTCCTCTTCGAACTCGCCTCTTGGTTCGGCAATGTTGGTCCGCCAGCCCACCACCTCGCGCTTGACCAGCACATTGAGTCCGTCGCCGTTGGACAGTGGTTCCTGGGTGACAACGATCAGGTCGCGCTTGCCGACTTTTTCCACCACGCCCACCGGCAGGCCGGTGAAGGTCGGCGAGTCGAAGGCGCCGATGTCGATCTTGCGGTCGCTGACGAAGTAGTCGGTGCTGCCACGGTGGAAGGTCTTGTCCGGGTCGGGCACGAAGAAGTGCGCGGTGCGGCCGCTGGAAGCGCGAGCCAGGTCCGGGCGATCTTCGAGCACATCATCCAGGCGCTGGCGGTAATAGGCAGTGATGTTCTTCACATAACCCATGTCCTTGTAGCGCCCTTCGATCTTGAACGAACGCACGCCGGCTTCCACCAGGGCGCGGATGTTGGCGCTCTGGTTGTTGTCTTTCATCGACAGCAGGTGCTTTTCGTAGGCGACGACGCGGCCCTGGTCATCCTTGAGGGTGTACGGCAGACGGCAGGCCTGGGAACAGTCGCCACGGTTGGCACTGCGACCGGTCTGCGCGTGGGAAATGTTGCACTGGCCGGAGAACGCCACGCACAGCGCGCCATGGATGAAAAACTCGATCGCGGCGTCGGTCTCGTCGGCGATGGCGCGGATTTCCTGAAGGTTCAGCTCGCGGGCCAGGACCAGTTGCGAGAAACCGGCCTGATCGAGGAACTTCGCCCGCGCCAGGGTGCGGATGTCGGTCTGGGTGCTGGCGTGCAGCTCGATCGGCGGGATGTCGAGCTCCATCACGCCCAGATCCTGGACGATCAACGCATCGACACCGGCATCGTACAACTCGTGGATCAGCTTGCGCGCCGGCTCCAGTTCGTTGTCGTGCAGGATGGTGTTGATGGTGGTGAACACCCGGGCGTGGTAGCGATGGGCGAACTCCACCAGGCCGGCGATATCGCTCACTTCGTTGCAGGCGTTGTGGCGCGCGCCGAAGCTCGGGCCGCCGAGGTACACGGCGTCGGCGCCATGCAGGATGGCCTCGCGGGCGATGGCTACGTCGCGGGCGGGGCTGAGCAATTCCAGGTGATGCTTGGGCAAGGACATAGTTTTTTTTAGTCAGGCTGTCACGGTCGAGGGGCGCATTGTAGCGGCGAAATGCCTGATGGGCATCCGTGTGCTGCCGGGTGGCAGCCAGATGGAGCAAATCCTTGTGGGAGCCCGGATTTTAGCTGCGACGAATGATCATTGTGGGAGCGAGCCTGCTCGCGAAAGCGGTGGGTCAGTCAGCATTGATGTTGTCTGTTTCTACCTCTTCTCGAATAGGCTCTCTCCCACAGGGTTATGTCGTTGTATGTAGCAACGTAATCAGGCCTTGGCCGCCATGGCGACGACTTCCACCTTCATGCCTTCGACCGCCAGGGCGGCCACGCCAACGGCGGCGCGCACTGGCCATGGCTTGGCGAAGTAGCGTTTGTAGACTTCGTTGAAGGCGGCGCGGTCGGCCATGTCGGTGAGGTAGATGGTCAAATGCATGACGCGGTCCATGGAACTGCCCGCGCGCTCCAGCGCGACCTTGAGCGCTTGCAGGGTGCATTCGCTCTGCAGGGTGATGTCGCCCAGTTCCAGGCTGCCGTCGGCGCGGGTCGGGATCTGGGTGGACATCAGGATACCGTTGAACGCGGCGACGTCGGAGGAAATGGAATCCTGGTCAGGATCGGGCGTGAAGGTGATGTCTTGGTTGGCCATGGGGCTCTCTTGTTTGAGGAGGTAAAGGGGCGCAGTTTACCAGACGCCCCCGCCCCCATCGCTAAACCAACGGCTGATGGCTGGTGACGCAGTGAATACCGCCGCCACCGGCCGCGATGGCATCGATATTAAGCTGCACCACCTCACGCTCCGGATAAAGCTCGGACAGCAGATCAAAGGCTTTGCGATCGGCCGCCCGGTCACCAAATTCAGGGGCAATGATCGCCCCGTTGATCACAAAATAGTTGATGTAGCCGGCGGCGAAATCCGGGTTGTCCCGGCTGAACTTGTTCTTGCGCGGATTGAGCGGCGGCGACACCGTGTGCACCTGCAACTCGCGGCCATCAGCATCCGTGGCGTTCTTGAGAATCTCCAGATGCGCGCGGGTGACTTTGTTGTCGTAGGACTCGGGGTCGTTGTCGAGGTTGGCGATCACCACGCCCGGCTTGACGAAACGGGCATAAAAGTCGACGTGGGCATCGGTGATGTCCTTGCCCTTGATACCCGGCAGCCAGATGATTTTGCGCAAGCCCAAACGGTCCTTGAGCTCCTGCTCGACCTCGGCCTTGCTCCAGTCTGGATTGCGGTTGGCATTGATCCAGCTGCTTTCGGTCATGATCCCGGTGCCATGACCGTCCACTTCGATGCCACCGCCCTCGCCCACCAATTCACTGCGCTGGTAACGGGCCTCTTCGCGATGGGCAACCTGCTTCGCCACCTGTGCATCCTTGCCGTGCCGCTGCTTGTTGCCCCAGCCGTTGAAGTTGAAGTCCACGGCGCCGAGTTCGCCGTTGTCATCGACGACAAAATTGGCGCCGATATCACGCATCCAGATGTCGTCGAGCTCGGTGATGACGTACGTGATGTTGGCCGTACCGCAATGCTCTTCGGCCAGGTCCCGTTCACGCTCGCGACAGAACACAGTGACCGGCTCATAACCGGCGATGGTCCGTGCGATCCGGCCGAGGGCCGCTTGCACGTCGGGAGTGAAGTCTTCCCAGATGGTGTCCTGTGCGCCAAACGCAATGAAGGCCTGTTCATGCTGGTCGCCCTCATCCGGCATGTACCAGCGGCCTTCGCTGGCCGCCAGCGCTGACACCGGGCTCAGGCCTAGGCCCATGAAGGCCGCTCCCACACCGGCGATAACCGATGCCTGTTTGATGAATTCGCGACGCGTTGACATGCATTTGTTCCTGATAATTAAAAAAGCCCCGGCCAACACCACGGACCCTGTGGGAGCGGGCTTGCTCGCGAAAGCGGTGTGCCAGTCAACATCTACGCCGGCTGATTCACCGCATTCGCGAGCAGGCTCGCTCCCACAGAGTTATGCAGGTGTATGTAGCATTGGTTTCACTGGCCGGTGGCCGTCTTGAACTTGGTCCAGGTGCGCATGCGCGCACGCATGTCGGCCTGGGGAATGTCCTTGCCCGGGATCAATCGAGCATAGGTGGCTTCATCGATGTAGATGTCCGGGTTGTCGCGCATCGACGCATCGACGCTCGGCCGTGCCTTGGCGTTGGAGGTCGGGTAACCGGTGAAATTACTGATGGCGGCCATGTTCTGCGGGCGCATGACAAAGTTGATGAACGCATAGGCGTACTCCGGATGTTTGGCATCGACCGGGATCGCCATGGTGTCCATCCACACCGTGGTGCCCTCGCGGGGAATGCGGTACTGGAAGGTGGTCTTCTTGCCGGCGGCGTCCGAGGTGCGCTGGGCCTGGGTCATGTCGCCGCTGTAACCGAGGGACAGGCACAGGTTGCCATTCACCAGGTCGGTCACCGGTTGCGACTGGAACTTGCGAATGTACGGCCGCAACCCGGCCAGCAATGCGCCCGCCGCCTTGAGATCTTCAGGCTTGGCGCTGCGCGGCTCGCGACCGAGGTAGTTGAGCACCACCGCCAGCACTTCGTCCGGCGAGTCGATCATCGAGATGCCGCAATCGGCAAACTTCGCGGCCAATTCAGGCTTGAACAACATGTCCAGGCTGTTGACCGGGGCATCGGGCACGCGCTGCTTGATCTGCTCGGCGTTGTAGGTCACGCCGATGGTGCCCCAGGTGTAAGGGACAGTGGCCTGGCCCGAATGCTCGTACTGCCCGCGCAGCTTTTGCAGGCCGGGTTCGATGTCGGCCAGTTCTGTGAGTCTGGAGCGCTCCAGCGGCTGCAGGCTGCCGGCGCGCACGAGGCGCTCGGCCACGGTGTCGCCGGGGAAAATCAGGTCATAGCCGCTGCCGCCGGCCAGCATCTTGGCTTCCAGCGTCTCGCTGCCCTCCATGACGTCGTAGATCACCTTGATCCCGGTTTCGGCGGTGAACCGGCTCAGGGTGTCCTCGGCAAAATAATCGGCCCAATTGTACAGCCGCAGGGTTTTCTCCTCGGCGTGCAGCGATGGCATCGCACAACTGATGGCCAATCCCAGGACGCCGGGCAACAGTCTGTTGAACGTAGGCATGTCAGACCCCTTGAGTGTTCCAGCGAGCATGGATGTGGCGACCGTCCTGGCTCAACAGCGCCCCGTACATCTCCGGACGACGGTCGCGGTAGATGCCCCAACTCAGGCGCTCTTCGCGCATGGCGGCCAGGTCTAGGCAGTGCACCAGCACGCCGGTGCTGTCACGGTCGGCCTCGGCGAGCAATTTGCCTTTGTGGTTGCAGATGAAGGACGAGCCGTAAAAGCTCATCTGCAAGGCCGGATCAAGGGTCGCCGCTTCCCGGCCGACGCGATTGGACGCCACCACCGGCAGGATGTTGGCGGCCGCATGGCCACGCATGGTCATCTGCCAGTGGTCACGGGAATCCAGCGTGGCGCAGCCAGGTTCAGAGCCGATGGCAGTGGGGAACAACAGCACGTCGGCGCCCATCAAGGCCAGGCAGCGAGCGGTCTCGGGGAACCACTGATCCCAGCAGATACCCACGCCGATACGCCCGAACGCCGTATCCCAGACACGGAAACCGGTGTCGCCGGGGCTGAAGTATTCCTTCTCCTGGTAGCCAATGGCGTTGGGAATGTGAGTCTTGCGATACACCCCCAGCAAGCGCCCGTCGGCATCGGCCACACACAAGGAGTTGAAGTACGCGTTGCCGGCCTTCTCGAACCAGCTCAGCGGCAACACCACGCCCAGCTCCCGGGCCAGCGCGGCAAAACGCTTGAGCACAGGGCTGTCGCGAAATTCCTGGGCCAGCGCCAAGTGCTGGTGACTTTGCTCGATACAGAAATACGGCGTGGCAAACAGCTCCTGCAGCAGGATCACCTGGGCGCCTTTCGCCGCGGCTTCGCGCACCAGTTGCTCGGCCTGATCGAGGTTGTGTTGCAGGTCCCAGGTGCAAGGCATCTGGGTGACAGCAATGGTCAACAAGGTCATGACATCACCCCTCCACCGGCCAGGCCGGCTGTTGCTGGGTGATGCAATGCACCCCGCCACCACCATGGGCCAGGTTGTTGATGCGCACCGGTACGACTTCGCGCCCCGGGAACGCCCGGGTCAATACTTCGGCCGCCGCGTGGTCAGCCGCGATGCCATAGGCCGGCATGATGATCGCGTCGTTGGCGATGTAGAAGTTGGTGTAGGACGCGCAGAACACTTCAGCCTCGGTGTCCACGGCTTCGCTGGCTTCATACAGTTCGATCAGTTCGAACTTGCGCCCTTTGGCATCGGTTGCCAGTTCCAGGGCACGACGGTTTTCCCGGGCCACTTCGGCGTACACCGATTGGCGGTCGTGGATCGCGTCCACCAGTAACACGCCGGGACGGGCGAAGGCACACACGCCATCGACATGACCGTCAGTCATGTCGCCGGTGACATAGTCCGGATCGCCCGGCAGCCAGATGGTTTTCTTCACGCCCAACAGACGGGCAAAGATCTCCTCCATCTCGGCCTTGGTCATGCCCGGGTTGCGATTGGGGTTGAGCAACACCGATTCGGTGGTGATCAGCGTGCCTTCGCCGTCGACATGAATCGCCCCGCCTTCGTTGCTCAGGTGCGTGCCAAAGCACGGCAAGCCCAGTTGATTGAGGGCACGGCGCGCCAGGCCTTCGTCCAGGTCGTGGGCCGACTTGCCGCCCCAGGCATTGAAGCGCCAGCTCACCCCGGCCAGCCCTTGCTGCGGATGGCAGACGAAACTCGGGCCGGAATCGCGGCACCAGCTGTCGTTGACCGGCAACTCGATCAATTCGATGTTGGCGCCACACAGGGCCTTGACACTGGCGACAGCAGACGGATCGACGACCATTTTCACCGGCTCAAAACGCGCAATGGCGTTGGCCACGCCAGCGAAATCCGCTTGCACCTGCGCCAGGGTCACACGCCAACCCGACTCCCAGAGGGCCTGATTGTGCGGCCAGACCATCCAGGTCGCGGCGTGGCGAACCCATTCCGCGGGCATCATCCAACCGGTGTTTAGATTTTCATTCTGCTGCATGGTAAAAAGCCCTTTCAGTTAAGCCATTGTGTTCAACAAATGCTGCGTTGTTGGTCATGACTCGCATGCTACGGCTGTAAAAACGGGCAAACAAACGATGGATTTTGCAGAGAAGTGATTAGAGGAACTTATCAATATGCTTAAGCACTGGCCGCCGCTGAGTACCCTCCGCGGCTTCGAAGCCGCCGCCCGCCTGGGCAGTTTTCACAAGGCTGCCGCCGAGCTGCACCTCACCCAATCGGCCATCAGCCAGCAGATCCGCAGCCTCGAGGCGTACCTGGAACAGCCGTTGTTTTTTCGCAGTGGCCGCAGTGTCAGCCTGACCGATGCCGGTCACGACCTGCTCAGCACCACCCAGGCCATGCTGCAACAATTGGCCGTGGGCATTCGTCGCCTCGGGCAATACCAGAAGCCCAATCAACTGGTACTCAACACCACCCCGGCCTTCGCCCGCCATTGGCTGCTGCCACGCCTGGGTGACTTCCGCCGTCAGCATCCTGAAGTCGATCTGTGGATTTTCAGTACCGATGAAGTGCCGGACATGGCCACCCAGACCATCGACATCGCGGTGCGCGATGACATCAGCTCCCAGGCCGAATGCAGCTTCAGGGTGCTGTACGCCGACCGCCTCTACCCCGCCTGTCACCCGAACCAGCTGGCACAGCCGCAGGCACAACGCACTACCCTGCACGGCGAACGGGAAATGGACTGGAGTCATTGGGCGGTCGAGGCCGGTATCGATGTCGGCCAGCAGGATCAGGGGCTGAACTTTTCCGATCCCGGCCTGCTGCTGGACGCTGCGTGCGCAGGGCTCGGTATCGCGCTGGTCAGCCAATTGCTGAGTCGCCAGGCCCGCGCCAACGGCCAGTTGCAACCCTTGGTAGAGCAAACCATCCGCGGCCCGAACTGGGCATTGTTGACCCATCGCGACAGTGAGAACAATGCGCGAAGCTTCAGTGAGTGGCTGATCAAAAACCTGGAAGTCGACTAGGCCGGGATGACATCAAACACCCTGTGTAGGCACTGGCAAAGCCCGCGTCCGGCAAGTGACCAGCGGGTTGGAAATAACTGGCATTTGCACCTAGTTTTCATCTCTTCAGCCAACGATCGCCGGATGAAAAACGGGAGACACCCAATGCGAATGTTCAAAGCGATTGTAGTTGCATGCCTGTTAGCCGCAGGGTTGATTGCTCATGTGGGCATTGCGAATGCCGAAGGGGATGTTGCCAAAGACGTCCGCGATGGGGTTCGTGATGTGGACAAGGATATTGATCGGGATGGGAAGGATATCGATAAAGAGGCCAAGGAACTGGATAAGGAACGGCATAAGGAAGATAAGCATCTGGATAAGGAAGAGAAGAAACATCTTTGATGGGTGCGATATTTGGATTGGGTTGGGTTGGGTGTATATCCGTTATTTAGGTAACGGCCACTTAGGGTTTCGCTCTTACAGCGAGTTACTTGGAAGAGCACCAAGTAACCAAGCGCTCTTGCCCCACCACTCGGTGCCTCGCTCTGGCTCGGCATGCCCTCACTCCGGCATTGCTCCGTGGGTCGCCGCGATGGGCCATCCCTGGCCCAGCGCGGCTAAACCGGCGTCCTGCCGGTTTACCCACTGCGCAATGCCTGCGTTCGGCCAGCGTGGTTTAACGGGGCGCCCAGATCAAAAGCCAAAGCGAGGCGGCCTGACAGCCGACCTGACTTTCACCGGGTGTGCTCATTCCCCTGTGGGAGCGAGCCTGCTCGCGAAGGACGTCAACGATAACG
>NZ_JBSVWS010000082.1:0-25432 GCF_054071155.1 Pseudomonas sp. SDO5532_S415
CGGTATTTCAGTCGACTTGATCGTTGACTGACTCGCCGCCTTCGCGAGCAGGCTCGCTCCCACAAGTGTTTTGGGTTATCGGTTACTGCCAGTTGAACACTTCGCAGGCATTGGCGGTGCTGACGGCGGCCAGCCGTTCGGGGCTGACCGCCATGATGTCGGCCAGCGCCGCGCAGATCGCCGGCAAGTGCGCCGGGCTGTTGCGCTGGCCGGGAAACATGGCGGGCGCCATGTCCGGCGAGTCGGTTTCCAGTACCACCGAGTCCAGCGGCAACTCGGCCAGAACGCGGTGCATGCGCAGTGCCTGCGGCCAGGTGGCGGCGCCGCCCAGGCCAAGTTTGAAACCAAGCTTGATGTATTCCCGGGCTTCTTCGCGACTGCCGGCAAAGGCGTGGATGATGCCGGCACGTTTCAGGCGAAACCGTTTGAGCGTGGCAATCACTGCCGCGTGGCTGCGCCGTACGTGGATCAGTGCCGGCAGATTGAAGTCTGCCGCCAGTTGCAGTTGTGCGTCGAACAGCGCTTGCTGGCGTTCACGGTCGAGGGTTTCGATGAAGTAGTCCAGGCCGATTTCACCCACCGCGCACAGTTGTCGATGACCGTACAGCCGGGTCAACCAATCCCCGAGTCCCGTCAGATGTTCAGGGCGATGATCGTCCAGATACACCGGGTGCAAACCGAACGCGGCATGCAGGTCGGGATCACTTTGCACCAGGTTCCAGACCCGTTGCCAATTGCCCTGATAAACCCCCAATACCACCATCCGGCGCACCCCGAGGGCGCGGCTTTCGGTCATCAACACCTGTCGATCGGCGTCGAAGTCCGGAAAATCCAGGTGGGTGTGGGTGTCGATCAGCTCCACGGTTCAGTCCTGGCGAATGCGTTGCTTGAAGGTGCGCGCAATGGCTTGCACGCCGGGTTGGTAATCGGACTGCTCGATGGCGGCCAGGGCCAGCGCCAGGGCTTTGTCGGCAATCAACTGATGCTGCTGGGACATGGCATTGACCGGCAACGGCAGGAAGTCCAGCAGCTGGGTGTCGCCAAACGTGCCGAGGCGCAATGGACGGGATTTCAGCGGGAAGTCATGCAAGGCATCGAACACGCCCTGGAGTAGTACGTAAGAAGTGGTCACCAACGCCTCGGGCAAATGCCCGACACGCTGGAGCAGTTCTTCCATCAACTGTCTGCCGCATTCACGGCTGAACGATTCGCCCTGTTCGATCAACATTTCACCGTCGTACCCGACCAGCGCTTCCCTGAAACCTGCGGCCCGTTCCTGGCTGATGCTCAGTTCCGGGCGGGCGCCGATCAAGGCGATCTGTTTGGGCAGCGGGTCGAGCAGGCTGCGGGTCAATTGCAGACTGGCTTCGCGGTCGTCGCTGATCACCGAGCAGAAATGTTCCGGCTCCATGACCCGGTCGATCGCAATGATAGGGATGCCTTTGGCCTGCAATTGGCGATAGCTGTCATCGCCGGGCGGCAGGCAACTGGCGACGATCAGCGCATCGCAGCGCCGGGCGCGGAACAACTTCAGCAATTGCCGTTCGCTGTCCGGCGCATCGTCGGAGCTGGCGATCAGCAACTGATAGCCGCGAGCCCGTGCCCCTTGCTCCAGCAACTTGGCAATTCGCGCGTAACTGGGGTTTTCCAGGTCCGGCAGTATGAAACCCAGGGTGCGGGTGTGGCGACTGCGCAGCCCGGCGGCCTGGGGGTTGGGCGTGAAGCCGTGCTGATCGACCACCGCGCGCACGCGCTCGACGGTGGCACTGCTGATGCGTTGCTGTTCGGCCTTGCCATTGATGACATAGCTGGCGGTGGTAACGGACACACCGGCCAACTGGGCGATATCACTGAGTTTCAACCCGCTGATTCCTTGTTTTTTCGAGCATGCCCGACATTTTCGTCAATCCTACCCGATTCAGGCAGTCGACCATTGTCGTGGCGCATCCGACAATTGGACTTCAAGAGAAAGAAATTATGGAGTAACGTGCCAATCATTCTAGATTAAACGTTTCAGCAAGCGTATTTGCTACCATATTGATGCCTTTGGTCGGTTCTGCCGCAAAACCGCCAAATGCTGTCTTCGGACAAGCGCGTAAGCTGAATCACTCAAAACAATACCTGGTGCCGACAAGCGCCAAAAAGGAGAAAGCATGCTCGAACTCACTGTAGAGCAGATATCCATGGGCCAGTCGGCTGTGGATAAGTCCGAAGCCTTGCAGTTGCTGGCCCGGCATCTGGTTGCCGATGGCCTGGTCGCCGACGGTTACCTCGCCGGTTTGCAGGCACGCGAAGCCCAGGGCTCGACCTTTCTCGGTCAAGGTATTGCCATTCCCCACGGTACGCCGCAAACCCGCGATCAGGTGTTCACCACGGGTGTGCGCCTGATGCAGTTCCCCGATGGCGTGGACTGGGGCGATGGGCAGATCGTGTACCTGGCGATCGGGATCGCCGCCAAATCCGATGAACACCTGCGCCTGTTGCAATTGCTGACCCGCGCCCTTGGCGAAACCGATCTGGGCCAGGCCCTGCGTCGCGCCAGTTCTGCCGAAGCCTTGCTGAAACTGCTGCAAGGCGCGCCGCAAGAACTGGCGCTGGATGCGCAAATGATCGGCCTGGGCGTTGCCGCCGAAGACTTTGAAGAGCTGGTTTGGCGCGGCGCACGCCTGCTGCGCCAGGCCGACTGCGTCAGCAATGGTTTTTCCGCCGTGCTGCAGCAGGTCGAAGCGTTGCCACTGGGTGACGGCCTGTGGTGGTTGCACAGCGAGCAAACTGTGAAACGCCCGGGATTGGCCTTCGTCACTCCGGATAAACCATTGCGCTACCTCGGTCAGCCGCTGAGCGGTTTGTTCTGTCTGGCCAGCCTGGGTGAAGCCCATCAAGCCCTGCTCGAACGCCTTTGTGCATTGCTGATTGAAGGTCGCGGCCATGAATTGGGCCGCGCCACCAGCTGCCGAGCAGTGCTGGAGGTGCTCGGCGGTGAATTGCCGGCGGATTGGCCGAGCGCCCGCATTGCGCTGGCCAACGCCCATGGTTTGCATGCGCGGCCAGCGAAAATCCTCGCGCAATTGGCAAAAAGTTTTGAAGGCGAGATTCGCATCCGCATCGTCGAGAGCCAGGACAGCGCGGTGTCGGTGAAGAGCTTGAGCAAGCTGCTCAGCCTGGGTGCCCGACGTGGTCAGGTGCTGGAAATCATCGCCGAGCCGAGCATCGCCGCCGATGCATTGCCTGCGTTGTTGGCCGCCATCGAAGAAGGTCTGGGTGAAGAAGTCGAGCCATTGCCAGCGGTGAGCCAGCCACGGGAAGAAGTCGTCGAAGTCGCCGAGGTGTTGCTGGCACCGGCGTCCGGCACGCTGGTGCAGGCCATTGCTGCGGCACCGGGCATTGCGATCGGCCCGGCACACATTCAAGTGCTGCAAAACATTGATTATCCGCTGCGCGGTCAGTCCGCGGCCATCGAGCGCGACCGCCTCAAGCAGGCGCTTGCGGATGTGCGAAGCGACATTGGCGGCTTGATCGAACGCAGCAAGGCCAAGGCGATTCGCGAGATTTTCGTCACCCATCAGGAAATGCTCGACGACCCGGAACTGACCGATGAAGTCGACACCCGCCTCAAGCAGGGCGAAAGCGCCGAGGCAGCGTGGATGTCGGTGATCGAAGCCGCCGCTCGACAACAGGAATCGTTGCAGGATGCCTTGCTCGCCGAGCGCGCCGCCGATTTGCGTGATATCGGTCGCCGCGTGCTGGCACAGTTGTGTGGTGTCGAAACGCCGAGCGAACCCGAACAGCCGTACATTCTGGTGATGGACGAAGTCGGTCCGTCCGACGTGGCGCGTCTTGATCCGACCCGAGTTGCCGGCATCCTTACCGCCCGTGGTGGCGCCACTGCCCACAGCGCCATCGTCGCCCGGGCCTTGGGTATTCCGGCACTGGTCGGCGCCGGTGCGGCGGTATTGCTGCTGGCACCGGGCACTCCATTGCTGCTCGATGGCCAACGCGGTCGTTTGCACGTGGATGCTGACGCGACAACCTTGCAGCGCGCCACCGAAGAACGCGACACCCGCGAACAACGACTGAAAGCTGCCGCCGAACAACGTCATCTACCGGCATTGACCACCGACGGACATGCCGTCGAAGTGTTCGCCAACATTGGTGAAAGCGCCGGTGTGACCAGCGCGGTGGAGCAGGGCGCCGAAGGCATCGGCCTGCTGCGCACCGAACTGATTTTCATGGCCCACCCGCAAGCGCCGGACGAAGCCACCCAGGAAGCTGAATACCGCCGCGTACTCGATGGCCTCGCCGGGCGGCCGCTGGTGGTGCGTACCCTCGATGTTGGCGGTGACAAACCGCTGCCCTATTGGCCGATCGCCAAGGAAGAAAACCCGTTCCTTGGCGTGCGTGGCATTCGCTTGACCCTGCAACGGCCGCAGATCATGGAAGCGCAGTTGCGCGCCCTGCTGCGGGCCGCCGACAACCGTCCGCTGCGCATCATGTTCCCCATGGTCGGCAGCGTTGACGAGTGGCGCCAGGCGCGGGACATGACCGAACGCCTGCGCCTGGAAATCCCGGTCGCGGACCTGCAACTGGGCATCATGATCGAAGTGCCGTCGGCGGCATTGCTGGCGCCGGTGTTGGCCAAAGAGGTCGACTTCTTCAGCGTCGGCACCAACGACCTGACCCAATACACCCTGGCTATCGACCGTGGTCATCCGACCTTGTCGGCCCAGGCCGATGGCTTGCACCCGGCAGTGCTGCAACTGATCGACATCACCGTGCGCGCGGCCCATGCCCATGGCAAATGGGTTGGCGTGTGCGGTGAGCTGGCGGCCGATCCGCTGGCGGTGCCGGTGCTGGTCGGGCTGGGCGTGGATGAGCTGAGCGTGGGCGGGCGCAGCATCGCCGAGGTCAAGGCGCGGATTCGCGAACTGAGCCTCAGCCAAACCCAAACCCTCGCCCAAGCGGCACTCGCCGTAGGCAGCGCCAATGAAGTGCGCGCATTAGTGGAGGCCCTGTAATGGCCAAGATTCTGACCCTGACCCTCAATCCGGCGCTGGACCTCACCGTGCAGTTACCGCGCCTGGAACCCGGTCAGGTCAACCGCAGCGACGCCATGCACACACACGCCGCCGGCAAAGGCGTGAACGTGGCGCAGGTGCTGGCCGACCTCGGGCATCAGCTGACAGTCAGCGGTTTCCTCGGCGAGGACAACCTGCAGGCGTTCGAAACCCTGTTCGCTAAGCGCGGTTTTGTCGACGCGTTCATTCGTGTGCCCGGTGAGACCCGCAGCAATATAAAGCTGGCGGAAAGCGACGGCCGCATCACCGACCTCAACGGTCCGGGGCCACTGGTCAGTGCCGCGGCGCAGCAAGCGTTGCTCGATCGGCTTGATCAGATTGCACCGTTGCATGACGCCGTCGTTGTCGCGGGAAGCTTGCCGCAAGGCGTCAGCCCGCAGTGGTTGCAGGCCTTGATCCTGCGCTTGAAAAACCTCGGTTTGAACGTTGCCCTCGATACCAGTGGCGAGGCCTTGGCGGCGGCGCTCAAGGCCGGTCCATGGCTGATCAAACCCAACACCGAAGAGCTGGCCGAGGTGTTGGGTGGCGAGGTGGTTTCGGTCCTGGCCCAGGCCGAAGTGGCGAACCGCTTGCACGCTCAAGGTATCGAACATGTGGTGATTTCCCACGGCGCCGAGGGCGTGAATTGGTTCAGTGTCGGCTCGGCGCTGCATGCCACGCCGCCCAGGGTCAGCGTCGCCAGTACGGTGGGCGCGGGTGACTCGTTGCTGGCGGGCATGCTTCACGGTTTGCTCAGTGCCGACACACCCGAGCAGACCTTGCGCACCGCCACGGCGATTGCCGCGATGGCGGTCACCCAGATCGGTTTCGGCATTGGCGATGCGGCGCACCTGGCGCAGCTCGAACAGGGTGTACGCGTGCGTCCCCTGACAGAACAATAAGAGGGTTGGTCATGAAGTTAGCCATTGTTACTGCCTGCCCCAACGGCATGGTCACCAGTGTGCTGTGCGCCCGTTTGCTTGATGCGGCGGCCCAGCGTCAGGGTTGGAGCACCAGTGTCGAAGTCAGCGATGCGGCGCATCCGGAGCGGCAAATGTCGGCGGCCACGATTGAAGCCGCCGAGTGGGTGTTGCTGGTCACCAGCGCACCGGTGGAGATGTCGCGATTTATCGGCAAACGCGTTTTTCAAAGCACACCGGCGCAAGCCCTGCAGGATGTGGAGGCGGTGCTGCGACGTGGCGCCGACGAGGCGCAGATTTATCTCGCGCCTGAAGCCCCCGCCGAGCCTGTAAGCGTCCCACAAAATGCACCGCGCCTGGTGGCGATCACCGCGTGCCCGACCGGGGTCGCCCACACCTTCATGGCCGCCGAAGCCTTGCAACAAGCGGCCAAGCGCCTGGGCTATGACCTGCAGGTGGAAACCCAGGGCTCCGTTGGCGCGCGCAACCCCCTGAGTGCACAAGCGATTGCCGATGCCGACGTGGTGCTGCTGGCGGCGGATATCGAAGTCGCCACCGAGCGTTTTGCCGGCAAGAAAATCTATCGCTGCGGCACTGGCATTGCTCTCAAGCAGGCCGAAGCGACGCTGAACAAAGCATTGGCCGAAGGCACGCAGGAAAGTGCAGCGGCCGGTGCCAAAGGCCCGGCGAAGCAAGAAAAGACCGGGGTCTACAAACACCTGCTGACCGGTGTGTCGTTCATGTTGCCGATGGTGGTGGCGGGCGGCCTGATGATCGCCTTGTCGTTCGTGTTCGGCATCACCGCGTTCAAGGAAGAAGGGACGCTGGCGGCGGCGTTGATGCAAATCGGTGGCGACACGGCGTTCAAGTTGATGGTGCCGCTGCTGGCGGGCTACATCGCCTATTCGATTGCCGACCGTCCGGGTCTCGCGCCGGGGATGATCGGTGGCCTGCTGGCGAGCACCCTGGGCGCCGGTTTTATCGGCGGGATCATTGCCGGTTTCATTGCCGGTTACGCGGCCCAGGCGATCAATCGTTATGCGCGGTTGCCGCAAAGCCTCGAAGCGCTGAAACCGATCCTGATCATCCCGCTGCTGGCCAGTTTGTTCACCGGTCTGGTGATGATCTACGTGGTCGGCAAGCCGGTGGCCGGGATGCTCGCAGGGCTCACGCACTTCCTCGACAGCATGGGCACCACCAACGCGATTCTGCTTGGCGTGCTACTGGGCGGGATGATGTGCGTGGACCTTGGCGGGCCGATCAACAAGGCAGCGTATGCCTTTTCGGTCGGGCTGCTGGCGTCGCAGAGTTATGCACCGATGGCCGCGACCATGGCGGCGGGCATGGTGCCGCCGATTGGCCTCGGGATCGCCACGTTCATCGCCCGGCGCAAGTTTGCGCAAACTGAACGCGAGGCCGGTAAGGCAGCGTTGGTGCTGGGTTTGTGTTTCATCTCAGAAGGCGCGATTCCGTTTGCCGCCAAGGACCCGTTGCGAGTGATCCCGGCGAGCATCGCCGGCGGTGCGCTGACCGGCGCGTTGTCGATGTATTTCGGCTGCAAGCTGATGGCACCCCATGGCGGTTTGTTCGTGATGCTGATCCCGAATGCGATCAATCATGCACTGCTGTATTTGCTGGCGATTGTGGCAGGGAGCTTGTTGACGGCGGTGGTGTATGCGCTGGTCAAACGGCCTGAAGTGGTGGAGTTGGCGGTAGAACCCGTCAGCGCCTGATACAGCCCCCTTGTGGGAGCGAGCCTGCTCGCGAAAGCGGTCTGCCTGTAAAGTAGAAGTAGACTGACACGACGCTTCGCGAGCAGGCTCGCTCCCACAGGGACCGCGTTTGACGTACTTCAGTTTTCCTATTCCAGGGAGAACAACAATGAGCGAATTCGACCTTGGTCGCCGTCGAGTCATGCAAGCGGTCGGTGCCGGGCTGTTGTTGCCGGGGCTGGCGCCGGCGGTGATCGCTTCGCTCAAGGATCGACCGCAACTCACCGACGGTGTGCAATCGGGCGACGTGCTCGGTGACCGCGCGATCATCTGGAGCCGCTGTGATCGTCCGGCGCGGATGATGGTGGAATGGGACACCCGCAGCCTGTTTTCCAACCCACGGCGATTCGTTTCGCCCCTGGCCGATGCCCGCACCGACTTCACCGCTCGAGTCGAACTCACCGGACTACCCGCCGATCAGGCAATTTTCTATCGTGTGCAATTTGAGGATGCCCGAAGCGGTGTCGCCAGCGAGCCCTGGTTCGGGCATTTGCGTAGCGTGCCCCAGACCCGCCGCGACATCCGTTTCGTCTGGAGCGGTGACACGGCCGGTCAGGGCTTCGGCATCAACCCTGACATCGGCGGTATGCGCATCTACGAAGCCATGCGTTTGCGTCTGCCGGACTTCTTTATCCACAGCGGCGACAGCATCTACGCTGACGGTCCCATACCTGCGCAGCTCACCACCGAGAGCGGCCGGGTGTGGCGCAACCTCACCAGCGAGGCCAAGAGCAAAGTTGCCGAGACGCTCGACGATTACCGGGGTAATTACCGCTACAACCTGATGGACGAAAACATTCGCCGCTTCAACGCCGAGGTGCCGCAGATCTGGCAGTGGGACGACCACGAGGTGGTGAACAACTGGTCGCCAGGCAAGCAATTGGATGAGCGCTACAACAGCAAAGATATCCACAGCCTGGTGGACCGCGGGCGTCAAGCCTGGCTCGAGTACGCACCGATGCGATTACAGGGGGGCGATGGTCACGGACGGGTTTATCGCCGGTTCGGTTATGGGCCGATGCTCGATGTGTTCGTACTCGACATGCGCAGTTATCGCGGCGCTAATGACGATAACCTGGGCGACGCCAAACCTTTCCTCGGGCGCGAACAACTGGACTGGCTGAAGGCGTCGCTGAAAGCCTCCACTGCACAATGGAAAGTCATCGCCGCCGACATGCCGATCGGCCTTGGTGTACCGGATGGCGAAGTCAGCCCCGGAATCGAGCGTTGGGATGCGGTAGCCAATGGCGATCCGGGACCGGCCCAGGGACGCGAGCTGGAAATCGCCGAGCTGCTGGGTTTCCTGCGGGCACAGCAGGTGCGCAATTTCGTGTTCCTGACGGCGGATGTGCATTACTGCGCGGCGCACCACTATCACCCGGACCGTGCGGCGTTTCAGGACTTCGAACCGTTCTGGGAGTTTGTCGCCGGTCCATTGAATGCCGGAAGTTTCGGACCTGACCAGCTGGATAAAACCTTCGGCCCTGCCGTGGTGTTCCACAAAGCACCGCCGGCGCAAAACACTTCGCCGTTTGCCGGGTTTCAGTTCTTTGGTGAGGTGAATATCGATGGGCAGACGGGTGCGCTGAGTGTGGTGTTGCGGGATCTGGATGGGGTCAGCTTATTTGAGCGAACATTGGACGCGAACTGATGGGGCAGCATCAGGAAAGTAAGGTTTTGAATTGACTTGCAGGACTGCCTGTTATTTGTGATAGGTGTTTTTTTGAGAGGGTTTTATTTATGGTTTGTACTCCAATCCAATCGAGTGGTTAATAATGAAACTAATAATGGAATATCCAAAAAGGACATGGAAGATTTTTGCTTCATTAATCTTTTGTATGCTTTTTTTTACGACCTGTAAAAACGTTTATGCCAATGAAGCTAACGCCGGCTTGTGCAATGGAGCTTGGGGTATTGCGGGTGGTTATTATTGCAATATGAATGGCGGTGTGGGTGGCGGGACTGTGCTGTGTGTTTTTTTTGGACGGGATAATGATCGTAATGGCGTCTACCGAAGTGGCACCAGTGACCAATGCATAATTGATAGGGCAGGGAATCAGTCAGCATTTGACTGCAATGAAATGTGCCGGCTGAACAACAGTTGTTCCAAAATATCATGCCCTGTTGGCGCGCAACTTGAAAATCTAAATGGGCCACTGGGCAAGTTGGACGAAGTCGATAAATAAGCGCTGATGAAATTCTGGGTTTTATCTCTTGCCTGAACTTGACTCGATCGTTCCCACGTATGGGAACGATCTTTCATCAATATTCAGCTTTATCAGTAAACGTCGCGGCGGTAGCGGCCCTGTTCGATCAGGCGTTCCACTTCGGCGGCACCGAGCACGTCCTTGAGCACTTCATCGACTCCGGCGGCCATCCCCTGCAAGCTGCCGCAAATGTAGATCACGGCGCCATCCGCCAGCCATTTCTTCAGTTCAGTCGCTGATTCACGCAGGCGATCCTGCACGTAGATCTTCTGCGCTTGATCCCGGGAAAACGCCAGGTCCAGACGCTGCAGATCGCCGGAAATCAACCACTCTTCCAGCTCGTCGCGACACAGGTAATCGTGTTCCCGATTGCGCTCGCCGAACACCAGCCACTGACGTTGCTGGCCATCGGCAATCCGCGCCTTGAGCAGACTGCGCAGTCCGGCCAGGCCGGTGCCATTGCCGATCAGGATCATCGGCAGCGCTTCGTTGGGCAGATGGAAACTGCTGTTGCGTCGAACCCGCAGGCTGATGCTGCTGCCCACCGGCGCGTGTTCGGTGAGCCAGCCGGAGCCGACACCCAGGCGGCCATCCGGATGCAGCTCCTGGCGCACGATCAGTTCCAGGATGCCGTCAGCGGCAATCGAGGCGATGGAGTATTCGCGCATGGCCAGCGGTACAAGGGCCTCCACCAGCGCTTGCGCGTGCAGACCGACCAGATGGCTGCGGTTCTCGGGCAGCTGACGGCTGGCGAGGGCTTGTTCCAGTGGTTGCGACAAACCATCGAGTGTAATGGCGGCCCGACCGTCGATCCCTAAACCATCGAGGAAATGTTCGATCGCCCAAGGGCAATTGCGCGGCAGCACTTCCACCAGGTCACCGGCCAGCCAACTGCTGGTGGTCGGTGCGGTGAGCCCCAGCAGATAGACAGCCGAACCACTGCTGTCAGGGTTGAGCAATTCACGGCGGCTCAGGGTCCAGTTGTCGTAGCTCGGCGCCTGCCAGGTCTCCACGGGCGCCTGGCCGGTCAACAGGCCCAGTTGCTGTTGCCAGTGACGCAAGGCGTAAGGGTCGCCGCTGTCGACTTCCACCGGGGCAAACAGGGTCTTGCCGCCGTGTTCACCCAGCCAGGTGTGCAGGCGTCGGGCAAATCCGCAGAAGTGTTGATACTGCCGGTCACCGAGGCCGAGCACGGCGTAGTTCAGGCTCTCCAGGCTCAACGCCCGGCCCAGTACCTTGCGCTCGAAGCCACGGGCGCTGTCCGGCGCTTCGCCGTCGCCGAAGGTGCTGACCACGAACAGCGCGTTGTTCGAGTCACGCAGGTCCTGCTCGCTGACACTCGCCAGCGGCTGCACCTTCACCGGCAGGCCGGCGGCTTGCAACTGGCCGGCCGTCTGCCACGCCAGTTGCTCGGCGAACCCGCTTTGGCTGGCGAAGCCGATCAGCCACGCCGGGGCGTCGTTGCCTGGTTGTGCGAGGCCTTTGCGGGCATCCTTGATCTGGCGTTTTTTGCGGCGGCGATCGAGGTACAGCAGCCAGCCGGTGATGAAGAATAGCGGCATGGTCAGGGCGGTGATCGTCAGGATGATTCGACCGCCGAGGCCGAAGTAACTGCCGACGTGCAGTGCATAAATGCTGGTCAGCAGTTGCGCCTTGAAGCTCTTGTCGCTGTAGCGGTCATGCCGTTTGATCACGCCGGTGACCGGGTCGAGGGTGATCTGGTTCAGTGCGCGGTCGTGGGGAGAGTCTTTCAACAGGTAGTAAACAGTCGCCGGTTGCCCGGCCACCGGTGGCATACGGGTGTTGTAGAAGCTCAGGTCGGGACCGGCCGCGCTGTAGATGCTGCTCCACATCGCCGAGTAATCGGCTGTCGGGGCCGGGCCGCTTGGCGCCGGACCGCGCGCGCGGACGCGCTCGCTCTGCGGCGAGTCGGAGAGCAATTGGGTCAGGCCCTTGCTGTACCACTCGTAGGACCAGAACAACCCGGTCAGCGCGGAAAAGAGGTAAAACACCAGGCACCAGGTGCCGGCAACCGAATGCAGGTCCCAGTTGAAGCTGCGACCTTTTTTCTTCCAGTCGAGGGTCAGCCAGGTGCGCCAGCTTTTCCACTGGCGAGGCCAGCGCAGGTACAGGCCGGAGAGGCAGAAGAACACCAGGATCAGCGTACAGGCGCCGGTGATCTGCCGGCCGGTGTCGCCCATGGCGAGGAAGCGGTGCAGTTGCAGCATCAGGCCGAAGAATTGCTGGCCGGTAGCGTCGCCCATCAGTTCGGCGGTGTACGGATCGAAGAAGCGCATTTGCCCCCGGCGCTCCCCGGGAGGCGGGGTGAAGAACACGCGTGCGGCGATGTCGCTGTCGATGTCCACCGAGAGCATCGCGACTTTTTTGCCGGTGGTTGCTTCGATTTTTTCGACCAGTTCAGCAGGCGGCAATACGCCTGCAACCTGCTTCTGCACCTGCAACACAGAAGGGTTCAGTGCGTAGAGGATTTCATCCTCAAACGAGACCGTCGCCCCGGTGATGCCCATCAGGGCCAGGACCAGTCCGGCGCTGATGCCGAAAAACCAGTGCAACTGGAACAGGGTTTTCTTCAACACGTCGCTCGCCTTGTTCGTTTAAAAATAATCGTCACGGCGCGCATTATGCCGTGGGTTTTCGAGAAGCATTCTTTTTTACACACAAAAGCCCCATTCACC
Source organism: Pseudomonas sp. SDO5532_S415 (assembly GCF_054071155.1). NCBI lineage: Bacteria > Pseudomonadati > Pseudomonadota > Gammaproteobacteria > Pseudomonadales > Pseudomonadaceae > Pseudomonas > Pseudomonas sp. SDO5532_S415. Next base: position 12,650 of record NZ_JBSVWS010000082.1, read on the forward strand.
TGGATGAACGGGGCCTGCCGCTGATCACGCTTACCTGTAGGAGCGAGCTTGCTCGCGATGGTCTTCAACGATGACGAGAAAAACCTGACACCCCGTGTCGTTCTTCAGTCCATCGCGAGCGAGCTCGCTCCTACAGTAGGTTGTGATCACCTTTCCATTAGAAGTGGAAGTTGGTGCTCAGCAAGGCAGTACGGCCCGCCGCCTGGTTGGCGAAGTGCGTCGAGAAGGCCTTGTCGTAGTAGGTTTCGTCAGTCAGGTTCTGCACGTTCAGTTGCAGGTCGATGTTTTTGGTCAGCTTGTAGGCGGCCATCGCATCGTAACGAACGTAGGAGTCGACCATGGTGGTGTTGGCCACGCTGCCGAACACGTCGTCGACATAGAACGCACCGCCACCGATGGTCAGCTTCGGCGTGACCTGATAGGTCGTCCAGAGGCTGGCGCTGTTTTTCGGCGTATTCGGCAGTTCGTTGCCGTCGTTGGCCTTGCTCGCCGCCAGTGGACCACCGTCGACCTGCTCGCTGTCCATGTAGGCGTAGCCGGCGAACACTTGCCATTTGTCGGTCAGCTTACCGGTGGCCGACAGCTCGAAACCTTGAACGCGGGTCTTGCCGACGTTTTCGTACGAGGCGGTGTTGGTCTGCACGCGAGCGTTTTCTTTCTCGGTGCGGAAGATATCGGCAGTCAGCGACAGGCGATCGTTCAACAGGTCCCACTTGGTACCGATTTCGTAGTTCTTTGTGGTTTCCGGCTCCATGTCGCTGCTCAGCAGGTTGCCGTTGCGATCCGGAGTGCCGCCCAGCGGGTTGCCGTCCTGGCCTTCGCCGAGGGTAGAGCCCGGTGGAGTGGCGGACGTGGCGTAGGAGGCATAGATGCTGCCGTTTTCCGCTGGCTTGTAGACCACGCCGAACTGACCGGTGACGAACTCGCTGACGTCATCGCCCTTGGACGTGGTGAGGCCGGCGGCGTTGTAGGTTTTGTAATCGGTATCGAAATGGTCGTAGCGCAGGCCCATGTTCACCAGCCACTGCTCGGACAACTCCAGGGTGTCGAACACGTACAACGCATAGGTGTTGGCCTTGGTGTCGGTGCCGGCGTAGTTACGCGAGATCGCACCGTTCCACGGATCGTTCGGGTTCGGGTTGGACAGTGAGGTGCAGTTGTAACCGCTTGGCGCGCCAATCAATGCCGGCGAGCAGTTGGTGGTGACGGCCGCTGTGCCCGGGGTCGTGTCGGTGTTGACGTTGTACGAGGATTTCTGGCTTTCCTCGCGGCTCAGCTCGATACCGGTGGCGAAGCTGTTTTTGAAGCCGGCGATGTAGACATCACCAAACAGATCGGTCTGGTTGGTGGTGGTCTCGGTGTTGCTTACGCGAGTGTTCGCACGACGCCAGACGCTGCCATTGTTGACGTTGCCCTTGCTGTCGTCCGGCTGGGTCAGGATGTAATCCTGCATGCTGCTGCCGTGGCGCAGGGTGTTCTTGACGGTCAGCGCGTCGCTCAGGTCGTGCTCGATGGCGATGGTCGCAGTGTCGACGCGGCCTTTGCGGAAGTCGCGGTTGTCCAAGCCGTAGAAGTTGCTGCTGTCGCCGCCATCTTCAGGCTTGTCCGGGTTGGACTTGGTACGTGCAGCCGAACCTGCGGTCGGGATCGAGTACGGAATACCCGAGTCCGGCGTGTCGTTGCTTTCCAGATGATAGTAATCGAGGTTGACGCGGGTGTCGGTGCCCAGGCCGAAGGCCAGCGATGGCGCGACGCCCCAGCGATCGTAGTCGACACTGTCGCGACCGGCGACATTGCTTTCGTGGCTCATCAGGTTCAGGCGGCCGGCAGCGGTGTCGGAGAACTGGTAGTTGCCGTCCAGGGTGTAACGCTGGGTCTGGTCCGAACCCCAGGTAAAGCCGCCGTCGAACGAGTTGCCCAGGTGCGCTTTCTTGCTCACCAGGTTGATGCTGCCGCCCGCCGCGCCACGACCGCCGATGGCCGAGTTCGGGCCTTTGCTGACTTCGATCGATTCCACGGCGAAGATTTCGCGGCTCTGCGAACCGGTATCGCGCACGCCGTCCAGGTAGGTGTCACCCTGGGCATCGAAGCCGCGGATGAACGGACGGTCGCCCTGTGGGTTGCCGCCTTCACCGGCGCCGAAGGTGATGCCTGGAACGGTGCGCAGCGCGTCCTGCATGTTCAGGGCGCCAGTGTCCTTCAAGACTTGTTGCGGGATGACCGTGATCGAACGTGGTGTATCGACCAGCGGTGCAGTGTACTTGGGTGAGGAGGCTTTCTCGACGTTGTAGGAGGTCTCGTCCCGGGCTTCGCCGGTGATCGCCGTAGCACCTAGCGAAAGGGTGTTGCCCGGCGCTTTCTCGTTGGTTTTTTCAGTCGCGAAAACCATGTGGCCCGCAGAGCCGGCCGTGATTGCCACGCCAATTGCAGAAGCGAGCAGACGTGGTGAACTGACCGGTAATGTTGGGTGCTGACGTGACATTTTGATTCCCCTCCCCAAGGATTTGAGGCGGCGGAATATAGGGTAGACGCGTCTTTGTATCAATTGCGAAACGTTACTATTCGCGATGAATTTACATTCTTTACAATTTAACCTTACGGTTTTTACTGTTTCGTTCGTCTTGCGGGTTTTACACAGTCAATAAGAATCAATACCATTGACGCTCCTTGGCTTTCAGGCGTCCTTCCCATGCTGCTGCACATTCCCGGCTTGTTCGACAAAGAAGAAGTGCGGCGCATTCGCGAGGCTCTGGAACAGGCCGATTGGGCCGACGGCAAGATCACCGCCGGCTATCAGTCGGCCAAGGCCAAGCACAATCTGCAGTTGCCCGAAGGTCATCCGCTGGCCAAGGAGATTGGCGCGGCCATGCTGGAGCGATTGTGGAAAAATCCGCAGTTCATGTCGGCGGCACTGCCGCACAAAGTCTTTCCTCCGTTACTGAACTGTTACACGGCCGGCGGCAGTTTCGACTTCCACATCGACAATGCCGTGCGACAGCCCAAGGGCAGCGTCGAGCGGGTGCGCACGGATTTGTCGGCGACCCTGTTTTTCAGTGAGCCGCAGGATTACGACGGCGGTGAACTGGAAATCCAGGACACCTTCGGGGCCCAGCGGGTGAAGTTGCCGGCCGGCGACATGGTGCTGTACCCGGGTACCAGTTTGCACAAGGTCAACGCGGTGACTCGTGGCGCACGCTACGCCTCGTTCTTCTGGACCCAAAGCCTGGTGCGCGAAGACAGCCAGCGTGCCCTGCTGTTCGAGATGGACGGTGCGATCCGCCAATTGGCCCAGGATGTGCCGGACCATCCTTCGCTGATCCGCCTGACCGGCACCTATCACAACCTTTTGCGCCGTTGGGTTGAGGTATGAGTTTTCAAGTGCGCCGCGAAGAAGTACTCGACGGCGAACAGCTCACATCCATGCTCGACGAAAGCCCGGCGCGTGCTGCCCAGGCGATTCTCATGGCTGCCGGTGAAGGGGTAGTCGATGCCCAGGCGTTGCTCGGGCAGATTCTGCTGGACGGGCGAGGGATCGCGCAGGATCAGCCGCTGGCACTGCGCTGGTTCGACATCGCCGCCCGCCAAGGGCACCTGATGGCGCGCAACATGCTGGGGCGTTGTCATGAGCATGGTTGGGGGTGCACAGCCGATGCCGCCGTCGCCGCCCAGCACTATCGCCAGGCTGCCGAAGCCGGACTTGATTGGGCGATGTACAACTACGCCAATCTGCTGGCGACCGGGCGTGGTGTTGGTGAGGATCAGGCGCAGGCGCTGGATCTCTACCGTCGCGCCGCTGAACTGGGCCACGCCAAATCGATGAATCTGGTGGGGCGGTATCTGGAAGAAGGACGCGTTTGTCCGGCAGATACAAAGGCTGCCCGTGAATGGTATCGGCGCTCGGCGGCCGGCGGAGATTTTCGCGGGCAGTTCAGTTATGCCGCAGTGCTGGCTGATGAAGGGAACATTGATGAGGCGCTGATTTGGCTGCGCAAGGCACTGGACGGTGGAAACCTGAATTTCCTGCGGGTGGCGAGTCAGGCGCTGGTGGGTGCAACTGATCCGCAAATTCGTGCCTTGGCAGCAGAATTTAATCAAAAGTCCCTTCAGTTGAGTGAGGAGCGGACTTAACACTTGAAACTGTGGCGAGGGAGCTTGCTCCCGCTGGGCTGCGAAGCGGCCCCAAATTGGCAGTTGCTGCGCAACCGAGCGGGAGCAAGCTCCCTCGCCACAGGTTATTCATCGCTCGTTCGGTTTCTGATCCGAAATCGCAGGCACAAAAAAGCCCATGACACGTCATGGGCTTTTTATTTTCTGCGTGTGTTTTTACACGTAGAAAGACTTCAGCGGCGGGAAGCCGTTGAATTCAACGGCGCTGTAACTGGTGGTGTACGCACCGGTCGACAGCCAGTACAGGCGGTCACCGATGGCCAGGTTCAGCGGCAGGCCGTACTTGTAGTTTTCGTACATGATGTCGGCGCTGTCGCAGGTCGGACCGGCGATGACCACTTCTTCCACTTCGCCTTTCTTTTCGGTCCAGATCGGGAACTTGATGGCTTCGTCCATGGTTTCGATCAGGCCGGAGAATTTGCCCACATCCGTGTACACCCAACGCTCGACGGCGGTACGGGATTTACGTGCAACCAGTACAACTTCACTGACCAGGATGCCGGCGTTGGCGATCAGCGAGCGGCCTGGCTCGAGGATGATTTCCGGCAGGTCGTCGCCGAAGTCTTCCTTGAGGAAGCGGATGATTTCTTCGGCGTAGGTTTCCAGGCTGTTGGTGCGGGTGATGTAGTTGGCCGGGAAGCCACCGCCCATGTTGATCAGCTTCAGGTGGATGCCGTCTTCTTCTTTCAGGCGTTCGAAGATCACTTTGACCTTGGCGATCGCCGCGTCCCAGACGCTGATGTCACGCTGCTGCGAGCCGACGTGGAAGGAAATGCCGTAAGGCACCAGGCCCAGATCGCGAGCGAGGATCAACAGGTCCATGGCCATGTCGGTCTGGCAGCCGAATTTGCGCGACAACGGCCAGTCGGCAGTGGTCGAGCCTTCGGTCAGGATACGTACGTAGACTTTCGAGCCCGGCGCGGCCTTGGCGATGTTGCGCAGGTCGGCTTCGGAGTCGGTGGCGTACAGACGCACGCCCTTGTCGTAGAAGTAGCGGATGTCCTTGGATTTCTTGATGGTGTTGCCATAGCTGATCTGGTCGGCGCTGACGCCACGGCTCAGCACTTTGTCCAGCTCGTAGATCGAGGCGATGTCGAAGTTCGAGCCTTTCTCTTTGAGCAGGTCGATGATTTCCACGGCCGGGTTGGCCTTGACCGCGTAGTAGACCTTGGCGAATTCGAAACCGGCGCGCAGGTCGTCGTAGGCCTGGCTGATCATCGCGGTGTCGATCACCACGAACGGGGTTTCTTGCTTGTCGGCGAACGCCTTCATTTTCTGAAAGGTATCGCGCGCGAAATAGTCTTCGACCTGGATCGACATGCTGGGAACTCCTACTGGCAAACTGAAATTATCAATGGGTGCAAATGAACGTCCTCCGTATCCCCACTTTGGTTCGCCTACTTCCCAAGGCATGTCGCCGAAAGCAAAAAGGCCATGGGAAGCGCTGCTTTCCCTTGGCCTTGCTGTCTCGTCGTCAGTACTTGAGCCGGATGGATCGTTTCCAGCATGGACGTTCGGCGCGAACTTTAGGGCGTGAGGGGCTTGAGATCAACAAAAAATGTCGCGTTTTTGCACGCTTCCGTCGTGCGGTCCCTGACAGTTACTGATGTAACGGACCTGTGTGACGGTGTGATGTTCCCCTGGCAGGGGAATTTGAGTGGATTCAGGGGGAGTCGACCAGCGACAAAAATCGCGAAACGGTGAAACTCCCCCTGAAGGGTACTGAGTGCCTTCCTGGACCGACTGTTATTGCGGCAGGGGGCATCTGGATAGGCCAAGAGTTGGCTGCTATTTACAAATCATTAGATTACTTGAATTTGCAGAACATAATTTTTTGCCAGGGCGGGGTATTGCGAGGGTGTGAGCCTGGCGGTGATGGTCATGTTGCTTGTCACTCGGGGGACATATATTTTTCCGTTCAAATATCCTGGGTTGTTGCTTACTGTTACTCCAGGCGTAGAAGGTGAAACACTGACTAATGTCCAGTTGCCGGAGCCTGGAACGGTTTTTCCATTGGCGTCCAATAGATCGCCAAGCGGTCGCTTTGTTAAGCTATTCCCGCGCCGTACTTTATTCGGGTTCCCCGTCACGCTGAGGCGTAGTTGAACGGCTGGACCCGCGTGAGTGGAGGGTGCGGCCCGGTCTGAAATCACATGGGTGGTATCCATTTAAGACTCCTTGGTCTGATAAGTATCGTATTTAATTAATGGCACTTGGCAAGTTGCCATGTTGTGTGTGCGTCGAGCGATGGCGCGTCACTAGTTAAATGCCTTTTATCGTAAAAGGGACCTATTACTTTAAGAGTATTTAATGTTGATTTGTAACGAATGAATGCTTGTCGAAAGGGTGTGAAGTTGCGGTGAAATATTATGTGATGATTGATAAGATTTCACCGCTGAATCAATTGTTTCAGCGGTGAAAAGGAATGTATTAAATCAGCGCCATATCGGCAGGCGATACAATACGTGTCTTAGCTCCGCGAGACTTACCCGAGCTTAAGTACTCGGCAATCGACTCCTGCGTCACCTCTCCCAAAAACACCCGCTCGGCATCCATCACCGGCAGCCAGGCGCGGTTGAACTCGTACATGCGCGACAACAGGATGCGCAAATGCTCGTCGTACGCTGCCGTGGCATTGAATTCGCGCAGGTATTGCCCACAAGTCCCGGTCTGACGGTGCAGATCGCGACGTCGAACATAACCCAGCGCCCTGTTCTCACCGTCGGTGACCACCACATAACGCCGGTCATGCTCGTCCATCAATTCCAGCGCCTCGGCCACCGGGGTCTGCGGGCTGACAGACGGTGCGTTGTCCGCCGCGTCTTCGGCCTTGACCAGCAACAGGCGCTTTAGGGTGCTGTCCTGGCCGACGAAGTTGCTGACGAAATCATCCACGGGATGGGCGAGCAGGGTGTCCGGATGATCGATCTGCAGCAACTTGCCGGCGCGGAAGATCGCGATCTTGTCGCCGAGCTTGATCGCTTCGTCGATGTCATGGCTGACCATGATCACTGTCTTGTTCAGCGCCCGTTGCATCTCGAAGAATTCGTTCTGGATCATTTCGCGGTTGATCGGGTCCACCGCGCCGAACGGTTCGTCCATCAGCAATAGAGGTGCATCGGCTGCCAACGCCCGGATCACGCCGATGCGCTGCTGCTGTCCGCCAGACAGTTCACGGGGATAGCGGTGCAGATACTGCTTGGGCTCAAGCTTGATCATGCTCATCAACTCGCGGGCGCGGTCGTGGCATTTCTGTTTGTCCCAGCCGAGCAGTTTCGGTACCACCACAATGTTCTCTTCGATGGTCATGTTGGGGAACAGGCCGATCTGCTGGATCACATAACCGATGTTGCGCCGCAGGGTCACGGCATCGAGGTCGGTGGTGTCTTCGCCGTTGATCAGGATCTTGCCCGAGGTGGGTTTGATCAGGCGGTTGATCATTTTCAGGGTGGTGCTTTTGCCGCAGCCCGACGGCCCGAGGAATACGCAGATCTCGCCTTCATTGACGGTCAGGCTCACCGAGTCCACGGCTTTGACATCTTTGCCGTTGCTTTGGAAGGTCTTGCTGAGGTTTTGAAGTTCGATCATTTGAGCAGTCCTTGTGGAGTCAACGAGCGTTGTAGCCATTGCAGAAGCAGGTCGGCGAAGATGGCCAGCAGGCTGACCAGCACGGCGCCGACGATCAGCATCGACATATCGCTGCGGCTGATGGAAGCGAGGATGAGTACGCCGAGGCCTCCGGCGCCGATGGTGGCGGCGATGGTCATGACGCCGATGTTCATCACCACGGCGGTGCGCACGCCGGCGAGGATCACCGGCACGGCGATAGGCAACTCGACCATGCGCAGGCGTTGGCCGAAGGTCATGCCGATGCCGCGCGCGGCTTCGCGGATACCGGGTTCGACGCCGGTCAGCGCCAGGTAGGTGTTACGCATGATCGGTAGCAGCGAATACAAAAACACCGCCGTGATCGCCGGCATCGGCCCCAGGCCCTGGCCGAATTTTGAATAGAACGGCAGCAGCAGACCGAACAGCGCGATCGATGGCACGGTCAGCAGCACCGTGGCGCTGGCCTGCAACGGCCCGGCGAGAGTGGGGAAGCGTGTCATCAGGATGCCCAGCGGCACGCCGACCACAATCGCCAGGGTCACGGCGATGCCGACCAGGGTGATGTGCTGCCAGGTCAGATGGATTACCTGATGCCAGTCGAGATGGGAAAAGGCGTTCAAGAATTCCATGACTTTTCCTCCTTAATTGATGGGGTGCTGGCGCAGAAAATCAGCGGCCACGGCGGATGGACTTTCATGATCGACATCGACCCGCGCATTGAGCTGGCGCATGGTGTCGTCATCGAACAGTTCGGCCAGCGGCTTGAGTTCTTCGGCGAGTTTTGGATGAGCATCGAGAAACGCCCGGCGCACCACCGGCGCTGCGGTGTAGTCAGGGAAGTAGTGCTTGTCGTCTTCCAGCAACTTGAGCTTGAAGGCGTTCAAACGACCGTCGGTGGTGTAGACCAGTCCGGCAAACACCTGACCGTTGCGCAACGCGGTGTAGACCAGTCCAGCGTCCATCTGACGGATGTTTTGGCGGGTCAGGTTCATGTCGTACTGCTGCACCATGCCGCCCAGTCCGTCGGAGCGGTTGGCAAACTCGGTGTCCAGGGCAACGAGGTGATTAGTCTTCGCCTCGTCGCGCAGCACGTTGTTCAGCTCGCTGATGTTGTTGATCTGCGGGTATTTGTCTGCGACGTTTTTCGGCAGGGCGAGGGCGTACGTATTGCTGAATTTCGACGGAGTGAGCCAGACCAGGCCTTTTTTCGCGTCAAGTGCTTTCACCCGGGCGTAGGACTGCTCGCTGTCGAGCTTTTCAGTCACATGGTTGTAAGCCACCAGCGACACGCCGGTGTATTCCCAGAGCATGTCCAGTTGCCCGCTTTCGTGGGCGCTGCGGGCCAGATTGCTGCCCAGGCCGCCCGTGACTTGGGCGTCGTAACCCTTGGCACGCAGGTATTGCGAAGTGATTTCCGCCAGCAGAGTCTGCTCGGTGAACACCCGGGCGCCGATGCGGATGACCGGCTTTTCAGCCGCGTGAGCAAATCCTGCGCACAGCAGGACGCAGCCTAGTAAAAAGCTTGAAGTCTTCATGAGAATTCCTTGGTCGAGGCTTAGGACGGGCGCAAGCCGCGTTCGAGCCAGAGGCGACTGGCGGCTGTGACCAGGCCGTCGAGCAACAAGGCCAGCAGCGCCGTGCAGGCCGCGCCGAGCAGCAGTTGCGACTGATTGTTCAGGGCAATGCCGGGGAAAATCAGGCTGCCGAGGCTGTTGGCGCCGATCAGGAACGCCAGCGGCGCGGTCCCGACATTGATCGCCAGCGCCACGCGCACACCACCGATGATGATCGGCACGGCGTTCGGCAATTCGACTTTCCACAGCACCTGGCGCGGCGTCATGCCGATGCCGACAGCGGCTTCCTTGAGTGAGCCCTGAACGTTTTTCAGGCCTTCATAGGTGTTGCGCACAATCGGCAGCAATGAGGCAAGGAACAGGGCGAAGATCGCAGGACCACTGCCGATCCCGAGTACGCCCAGGGCGATGGCCAACACGGCCAGCGGTGGAATGGTATTGCCGATGTTGAAGATCTGCATGAAGCGCTCGGCACGCGCGACCCGGGTCGGGCGGCTGAGGAAGATGCCGGCGGGGAGGCCCACGACAAGGGCGGCCAGCATGGAGGCGAGGACGAGAACCAGATGAGCTTGCAGGTAAAACAACAAATCGTCGCGGTAGTGTTCGATCGTGTTGATGCCGATCCAGTGGATCAGCAGGGCCAGGAGGGCGATTACCAGCACGCCTCCTATCAGCCCTTTGCCATGGTGGATAGCCACAGGCGGACTCCTTTTTTCAGTCGGCGAACGCAGTCCCGTGTGGCAGGCCATCATTGGCTGCCGGGCAACGTTCGCGAGAAGCAGCTCGTGCCGAGCGCGCTTTACTGTAGGAGCGAGCTTGCTCGCGAAAAACGTCCAGACAACGCTTGCATTCAGATACCCGGCGTTATCGTTGACATCCATCGCGAGCTCGCTCCTACAGGGGAGCGTGTACGGCTTTTTGAGCCATGAGCGCAGCCTCGTCAGGCTGACTTGCTGATGTTTCAGCCCCCGACGAGTGGTCGTAACAGGGGAGTGGACGTCTCCGTGCTTTAAAAGGTTCCCATCTGAAGCAGCATTTGGCCACCCCGGATGTGCTCAACGGTTCGGTTCTTCGATCAACTTGGGCTATAATCTGCGCCCTTTTTTGAATCACCTGCCAGGCGATTTCCCATGACCAAACAGGCCGCCGAAGTCGCGAAACGCCGCACTTTCGCCATTATTTCCCACCCCGATGCCGGTAAAACCACCATCACCGAAAAGCTCTTGCTGATGGGCAAGGCGATTGCGGTGGCCGGCACGGTGAAATCCCGTAAATCCGACCGCCATGCCACGTCCGACTGGATGGAAATGGAAAAGCAGCGGGGTATCTCGATTACCACGTCGGTCATGCAGTTCCCGTATCGCGAGCACATGATCAACCTGCTCGACACCCCGGGCCACGAAGACTTCTCCGAAGACACCTATCGCACCCTGACTGCGGTGGACTCGGCGCTGATGGTGCTCGACGGCGGTAAGGGCGTAGAGCCACGGACCATTGCGCTGATGGACGTCTGCCGTTTGCGTGACACGCCAATCGTCAGCTTCATCAACAAACTCGACCGTGACATCCGCGACCCGATCGAACTGCTCGACGAAATCGAAGCCGTCCTCAAGATCAAGGCTGCGCCGATCACCTGGCCGATCGGTTGCTACCGCGATTTCAAAGGTGTGTACCACCTCGCCGACGACTACATCATTGTCTACACCGCCGGTCATGGTCACGAGCGCACCGAAACCAAGATCATCGAGAAGCTTGATTCCGACGAAGCCCGCGCGCATCTGGGCGACGAGTACGAGCGCTTCATCGAGCAGCTGGAACTGGTGCAGGGTGCCTGCCACGAGTTCAACCAGCAGGAGTTCCTCGACGGTCAGCTGACTCCAGTGTTCTTCGGTACCGCGCTGGGCAACTTCGGTGTCGATCACGTCCTCGACGCCGTGGTGGACTGGGCGCCGCGCCCGCTGGCGCGTGTAGCCAACGAGCGCACCGTGGAGCCGGTGGAAGAGAAGTTCTCGGGCTTCATCTTCAAGATCCAGGCGAACATGGACCCGAAACACCGCGACCGTATCGCCTTCATGCGTATCTGCTCCGGCAAGTACGAAAAAGGCATGAAGATGCGCCACGTGCGCACCGGCAAGGACGTGCGTATCGGCGACGCCCTGACGTTCTTCTCCTCCGAGCGTGAGCAACTGGAAGAGGCCTACGCGGGTGATATCATCGGCCTGCACAACCACGGCACGATCCAGATCGGCGACACCTTCAGCGAAGGCGAAGTCCTGGGCTTCACCGGCATCCCGCACTTCGCCCCGGAACTGTTCCGCCGCGTACGCCTGCGCGATCCGCTGAAGTCCAAGCAGCTGCGCCAGGGCCTGCAACAGCTGGCCGAAGAAGGCGCGACCCAGGTGTTCTTCCCCGAGCGCAGCAACGACATCATCCTCGGCGCCGTGGGTGTTCTGCAGTTCGATGTGGTCGCCAGCCGCCTGAAAGAGGAATACAAGGTCGAATGCTCCTACGAGCCGATCACCGTTTATTCCGCGCGTTGGGTTGAATGCAGCGACAAGAAGAAACTCGAGGAATTCTCCAACAAGGCCGTGGAAAACCTGGCACTGGACGGCGGCGGTCACCTGACCTACCTCGCCCCGACCCGGGTCAACCTGGCATTGATGGAAGAGCGCTGGCCGGACGTGAAATTCCGTGCGACGCGTGAGCACCACTAAGCGCTGAACTGAAACAACAAAACCCCGTTGCGAAAGCTGCGGGGTTTTTTATTGCCAACTCGATCTCGAACTGTGGGAGCGAGCCTGCTCGCGAATGCGGTGGATCAACCAACATTTCTGTTGAATGGAAAACCGTCTTCGCGAGCAAGCCCGCTCCCACAAAGGATCATTGGTGTTAGTGGAATTGGGCATAACCCTTATTCCAAACCAATCTCTACATCGACGGCATTTCCATCGGTTCGTTAGCGTCCTATCTGGAGAACCGTGCTGATCGGAACTAGATTAAATTCAGCGCCAGACAGGCACTTCGAGACAGGAAGGATTCGGCTATGAACAGGTTGCTGCGTGTGTTGTTGATGTTGAAGGTGATGGTGATGCTGGCTCTCGGCAGTGCGACAGTCTGGGCCGAGTGCAAAGATCACGAGACGCAGGCGTCGGGCGGTCAGGTGGGGCACGGTGAACTGATGATCGCCGCGTCCGAATCGGAACCGGGCGACAAGGGGCAGGGCGGTAGTGCGGGTGACGACGACTCGACCACCGATGAGCCGGACTCCGATGAGGAAGGTGATAGCCAGACGTAAGTTGCGGGCAAAATAAAACCCCTTCGCTGCCGATTGGTACGCAATCGAAATAGAAGGGGTTGGGAGAAGGCAAAATCCCTGTGGGAGCGAGCCTGCTCGCGAAAGCGGTCTGTCAGTCGACAATGATGTGACTGACAT
>NZ_JBSVWS010000083.1:0-25307 GCF_054071155.1 Pseudomonas sp. SDO5532_S415
CAGCCCAGCGGGAGCAAGCTCCCTCGCCACAGAGTTGTTTGCAACGTGTCTCAATCGTTGTACTGACTCAACAACCGCTCAAGCCGCGCGCTGAGGCGGCGTTTGATTTCGGTTTCGATGTGCGGCGCGAAGTCGTCGATCACGTCTTGCATGATCAATTGCGCGGCGGCACGCAGTTCGGTGTCGAGGTACAGCAAGGCATCGGCGTTCTTGCTGTCATTCGGCGCCGGTTCCGCGGCGGGCTTGGGTGGTGTCGGCACGACAGTCGGTGCAGGTTCGCTGACGGTGTCGAACAACATGGGAATCTGTTCCTGGTCACCTTCTTCGACCGTATCGGTCAGCAGCGGTGGTTGCAGGTTGTCATCGCCGAGCAATTGGCGGATCGACTCAAGGTCGTCCAACAGATGCGCGGACTTTTGCAGCGGTTTTGGAGTGTCCATCGGAATGCTCAGAGTCGCTGTAAACGGTGATCTTGCAGAGGATAGCCCTGTTCGCGGTAGAAACGGAAACTCTCCCGCGCGGCCTGGCGGATCACCGGATCTTCGACCACCACTTCCGCCACGCGGGCGAAGCGTTGGGCAAAGGCCGGGACCTTCAGGTCCAGGTTGACCAGCAAATCCTGGTGCTGACCGCAGTCATCGCCAAAACCCAGCACGATCAAGCTGTCCGGTTCGCTTTCAGCGGGGCCGTGGGGCACGAAGCTTTCGCCCTTGAACGCCCACAGACGGGCATCGAGGTCGTCGCGCTGAGCCGCATCGCTGCAATGCAGGTAGACGCGGTGGCCCATGCGCCAGGCTTTTTCGGTGAGCTTGCAGGCGAAATCCAGGCGTGCCGAGGGATCGGCGCTGGGCAGGATATAGAAGTCGACTTTGGTCATTGCGGTTCCTGAGCCAGGGCGGCGTTACCCGAAGGTAACGCCCCCTGGATCATTGGTTTCAGGCTTTGGCGCGGTCCAGCAGGTATTGGGTCAGCAGGGGGACTGGACGGCCAGTGGCGCCCTTGTCCTTGCCGCCGCTGGTCCATGCGGTACCGGCGATATCCAGGTGAGCCCAATTCAGGTTCTTGGTGAAGCGCGACAGGAAGCACGCAGCGGTGATGGTGCCGGCTTTCGGGCCGCCGATGTTGGCGATGTCGGCGAACGGGCTGTCCAGTTGCTCCTGGTATTCATCGAACAGCGGCAGTTGCCAGGCGCGGTCGTCGGCAGCCTGGCCGGCGCTCAGCAGTTGGCCAATCAGTTCGTCGTTGTTGCCCAGCAGGCCCGACGTGTGGGAACCCAGTGCAACCACGCAGGCACCGGTCAGGGTGGCGATGTCGATCACCGCTTGCGGCTTGAAGCGCTCGGAGTAGGTCAGGGCATCGCACAGCACCAGACGGCCTTCGGCATCGGTGTTGAGGATTTCCACGGTCTGGCCGCTCATGGTGGTGACGATGTCGCCAGGACGCGAAGCGTTGCCACTCGGCATGTTCTCGGCGCAGGCCAGGATGCACACCAGGTTGATCGGTAGCTTCAGTTCGAGCACGGCACGCAACGTACCGAATACGCTGGCGGCGCCGCCCATGTCGTATTTCATTTCATCCATGCCGGCGCCCGGCTTGAGGCTGATGCCGCCGGTGTCGAAGGTGATGCCCTTGCCGACCAGTGCGTACGGCTTCTCGGATTTCTTGCCACCGTTGTACTGCATGACGATCAGGCGCGGCGGCTGGGCGCTGCCCTGGCCGACGGCGTAGAACGAGCCCATGCCCAGTGCCTTGATCTTCTTCTCGTCGAGGACTTCGACTTTCAGATCCTTGAACTCTTTGCCGAGGTTTTTCGCCTGCTCACCGAGGAAGGTCGGGTGGCAGATGTTCGGCGGCAAGTTGCCCAGGTTGCGGGTGAACGCCATGCCGTTGGCGATGGCGGTGGCGTGGGTCACGGCGCGTTGCACTTCAGCCTGGGCGGCCTTGATGGTCAGCAGGGTGATTTTCTTCAGGGCGCGCGGTTCGGCTTTCTGGCTTTTGAACTGGTCAAACTGATATTCGCCGTCCACCAGGGTTTCGGCCAGCAGGCGGGTCTTGCCGTAGCTGTCGCGGCCCTTGACCACGATTTCATCCAGGGCCAGTACAGCGTCACTGCCACCCAGGCCTTTAAGGGTGTTGAGTACGCCGGCGACGATTTTGCGAAACGGGCGGTCGCCCAGCTCTTCATCCTTGCCCACGCCCACCAGCAGCACACGCTCGGCTTTCAGGTTCGGCAGGCTGTGCAGCAACAGGCTCTGACCGACTTTGCCGGCCAGGTCGCCGCGCTTGAGGACAGCGCTGATTGCGCCGCCGCTGAGTTCGTCGAGTTGTCTGGCTGCAGCACCGAGCTTGCGGCCTTCACCGACGGCGACGACCAGCGTGGCGGTCTTCAACGTTTCCGGGTTAACGCTCTTTACAACCAGTTCCATGTCCGGGTCCCTGAATTGATGGTCAACTCGCAAGCGCTCGACAGCGGGTGTGCGTCGCTTGCTTATAAATATAGAAAGGCGCCGGGAGTGGCCGGCGACGAAGGCCGCAGTTTGAACCTCGCTGCCAGCGCCTGACAACCCTCGGTTGCACGAATGTAGGAGCGAGTTCGCTCGCGGTGAACCCGAGTGCGGCACGGGCTGTCAGAGATCCCGAGTTATCGTTGCCCAGCATCGCGAGCGAGCTCGCTCCTACAGGCGTTTCCCTGCATTGCGCAGTGACAGGCGCACCCAATCACAGGATAATGCGCCATCTTTTTTCGGCGGCTCTGCCTTGCGGGCTGTCTGATATGTTTGCTTGTTCGGCCGCCTTAGCCTGACAACCCTGGAGTGTCTGGTTTGATCGTCTTCCGTTATCTATCCCGCGAAGTCCTGTTGACCTTGAGCGCCGTCAGCGGCGTATTGCTGGTCATCATCATGAGCGGACGCTTCATCAAATACCTCGCCCAGGCGGCTTCGGGTCAACTGGATCCGGGCTCGCTGTTCCTGATCATGGGCTTTCGCCTGCCGGGGTTCCTGCAACTGATCCTGCCGCTGGGCCTGTTTCTCGGGATCCTGCTGTCCTACGGTCGTTTGTACCTCGAAAGCGAGATGACCGTGCTCTCTGCCACCGGCATGAGCCAGCAACGCCTGTTTCGCATGACCCTGTTCCCGGCCACGATCGTGGCGCTGGTGGTTGCCTGGTTGAGCCTGAGCCTGGCACCACAAGGCGCCAATCAGTTCCAGTTGCTGCTGAACAAGCAGGATGCCCTGACCGAGTTCGACACCCTGGAACCAGGCCGTTTCCAGGCCCTGCGCGACGGCACCCGGGTGACGTACACCGAGCAGTTGTCGGATGACCGCATCAACCTGGGTGGTGTGTTCATTTCGCAAAAGAACATCAGCTCCGACAAGAAAGATCGCGGTATCTCCGTGTTGGTAGCCGAAAAGGGTCGCCAGGAAATCCGTCCCGACGGCAATCGCTACCTGATCCTCGACAACGGCTACCGCTATGACGGTAACCCGGGGCAGGCCGATTACCGGGCGATCAAGTACGAAGAGTACGGCGTACTGCTACCCAAGCCGGATGTCAGCGATGAAGTGACCGATCGCGATGCCATGACCACCGCATCCTTGCTGGGCAGTGACGACATCCGTTCCCGTACCGAGCTGCAATGGCGACTGTCCCTGCCGTTGCTGGTGTTCATCGTGACCTTGATGGCGGTGCCGCTGTCGCGGGTCAATCCGCGCCAAGGCCGTTTCCTCAAGCTGCTGCCGGCGATTCTTCTTTATATGGCTTACCTGACCATCCTGATTGCCGCTCGCGGTGCCCTCGAAAAGGGCAAGATTCCACCGGCGCTGGGCCTGTGGTGGGTGCACGGGATCTTCCTGGCCATTGGCCTGGGCTTGCTCTATTGGGAGCCCTTGCGCTTGAAGATGGCGAGCCGCCGCGCCGCACTGGAGGTGGCCCGTGGTTAAGCTCGACCGCTACATCGGTAGCAGTGTGTTCATGGCCATCCTGGCGGTTTTGGGGATCATTCTCGGTCTGGCGACGTTGTTCGCGTTCATTGATGAGATGGGCGATGCTAGCGATACCTATACCCTGGTCGATATTCTGAGTTACGTGTTGCTGACCGCGCCGCGTCGTCTGTACGACATGCTGCCGATGGCCGCGCTGATCGGCTGCCTGATCGGTCTCGGCAGCCTGGCCAGCAACAGCGAACTGACCATCATGCGCGCGGCCGGCGTATCGGTCGGACGGATCGTCTGGGCGGTGATGAAGCCGATGCTGGTGCTGATGGTGGTAGGCGTGTTGATTGGCGAGTATGTCGCGCCGGCAACCGAAAGCACCGCACAGGCCAACCGTTCGCTGGCCCAGGGCAGCGGCGATTCTCAAAGCGCCAAGCACGGCCTGTGGCACCGCCAGGGCGACGAGTTCATCCACGTCAACTCCGTGCAACCCAACGGCCTGCTGTATGGCGTGACCCGCTATCGCTTCGATGATCAGCGTCGCATCCTGTCGTCCAGCTTCGCCAAGCGGGCAGCGTTCGACACGGACCACTGGCAGTTGAGCGACGTCACCACCACGCTGTTCCATGAAAAGAGCACTGAAGTGGTCAGCATCCCGGTCGAACGCTGGGACGTGGCATTGAGCCCGCAACTGCTGAGCACGGTGGTGATGGCGCCCGATTCGCTGTCGATCACCGGCCTGTGGGGTTACATCCACTACCTGGCGGACCAGGGGCTGAGCAACGGCCGTTACTGGCTGGCATTTTGGGTCAAGGTGTTGCAGCCGCTGGTCACTGCCGCTCTGGTGCTGATGGCGATTTCCTTCATCTTCGGCCCGTTGCGCTCGGTGACCCTCGGTCAGCGGGTGTTTACCGGTGTGCTGGTGGGCTTCACCTTCCGCATTGCCCAGGATTTGCTGGGGCCTTCGAGCCTGGTGTTCGGTTTCTCGCCGCTGTTTGCGGTGCTGGTGCCGGCGAGTGTCTGCGCCCTGGCGGGGCTCTGGCTGTTGCGTCGCGCCGGTTGATGGCGGGGTATTTCCCGCTTCACGCGTCATGAAAAACGCCCCTGTCGCAAGATCGGGGCGTTTTTGTACGCGCCGTCTGACCTGCGAACGTGACGCTTGCGTCGTGGATCAGGTACAATTCCCGGCTATTTTTCGGCGGGCTATGCCTGCAGCCTTTTTGAGTGTTGATCCGTGAGTGATTTGAGTCATATCCGCAATTTCTCCATCATCGCCCACATTGACCATGGCAAGTCGACGCTGGCCGATCGCTTCATCCAGATGTGCGGCGGCCTGGCCGAGCGTGAAATGGAAGCCCAGGTGCTGGATTCCATGGACCTTGAACGCGAGCGCGGGATCACCATCAAGGCTCACAGCGTCACTCTGTATTACAAGGCCAAAGATGGTATCAACTACCAGCTGAACTTCATTGACACCCCCGGTCACGTTGACTTCACCTACGAAGTCAGCCGCTCGCTGGCGGCCTGCGAAGGTGCGCTGCTGGTGGTCGATGCCGGTCAGGGTGTGGAAGCTCAATCGGTAGCCAACTGCTACACGGCGATCGAGCAGGGCCTGGAAGTGATGCCGGTGCTGAACAAGATCGACCTGCCACAGGCCGATCCGGAGCGCGTCAAGGAAGAAATCGAAAAAATCATCGGCATCGATGCCACCGACGCGGTCACCTGCTCTGCCAAGACCGGTCTGGGCGTCGATGAAGTACTCGAGCGCCTGGTCACCACCATCCCGGCGCCGACCGGCAATATCGAAGATCCGCTGCAAGCGTTGATCATCGACTCCTGGTTCGACAATTACCTGGGCGTTGTCTCGCTGGTTCGCGTTCGCCACGGCCGCGTGAAGAAGGGCGACAAGATCCTGGTCAAGTCCACCGGCAAGATCCACCTGGTGGACAGCGTCGGTGTATTCAACCCGAAACACACCCCTACCGCCGACCTGAAAGCCGGTGAAGTGGGCTTCATCATCGCCAGCATCAAGGACATTCACGGTGCGCCAGTGGGCGATACCCTGACCTTGAGCTCGACGCCGGACGTCGATGTGCTGCCGGGGTTCAAACGCATCCAGCCGCAGGTTTACGCCGGCTTGTTCCCGGTGAGCTCCGACGATTTCGAAGATTTCCGCGAGGCGCTGCAAAAGCTCACCCTCAACGATTCGTCGCTGCAGTACACCCCGGAAAGCTCGGATGCACTGGGCTTCGGCTTCCGTTGCGGCTTCCTCGGCATGTTGCACATGGAAATCATCCAGGAGCGCCTCGAGCGCGAATACAACCTGGACCTGATCACCACGGCGCCGACGGTAATCTTTGAGCTGCTGCTCAAGACCGGCGAGACGATCTACGTCGATAACCCGTCCAAGCTGCCGGACCTGTCTGCCATCGAAGACATGCGCGAGCCTATCGTGCGCGCCAATATCCTTGTGCCGCAAGAGCACCTGGGTAACGTCATTACCCTGTGCATCGAGAAGCGTGGCGTACAGGTCGATATGCTGTTCCTCGGCTCCCAGGTGCAAGTGACCTACGACCTGCCGATGAACGAAGTGGTGCTGGACTTCTTTGACCGTCTGAAATCCACCAGTCGCGGCTATGCTTCTCTGGACTACCATTTCGATCGTTACCAATCGGCTAGCCTGGTGAAGCTGGACGTGCTGATCAACGGCGACAAGGTCGACGCCCTGGCGCTGATCGTGCACCGTGACAACTCGCACTACAAAGGTCGCCAGTTGACCGAGAAGATGAAAGACCTGATTCCGCGGCAGATGTTCGACGTGGCAATCCAGGCCGCCATTGGCGGTCAGATTGTGGCGCGTACAACCGTCAAGGCACTCAGAAAGAACGTATTGGCCAAATGCTACGGTGGTGACGTCAGCCGTAAGAAAAAGCTGCTGGAAAAGCAAAAGGCCGGTAAAAAACGCATGAAGCAGGTCGGTAACGTGGAAATTCCACAAGAAGCCTTCCTTGCGGTGCTCAGGTTGGATAGCTAGGTCCTATGTCACTAAATTTCCCGCTGTTGCTGGTCATCGCCGTGTTCGTCTGCGGCCTGTTGGCGTTGCTCGATGTGCTGTTCCTGGCGCCGCGTCGGCGGGCCGCCATTGCCTCCTATGAGGGCAGCGTCAGCCAGCCTGACATGGTGGTGGTCGAGAAACTGAACAAGGAGCCGTTGCTGGTCGAGTACGGCAAATCGTTCTTCCCGGTGTTGTTCATCGTGCTGGTGCTGCGTTCGTTCCTGGTGGAACCGTTCCAGATTCCGTCCGGCTCGATGAAGCCGACCCTGGATGTCGGCGACTTCATTCTGGTGAGCAAGTTTTCCTACGGGATCCGCCTGCCGGTGATCGACAAGAAAGTCATCGAAGTCGGTGAGCCACAACGCGGTGATGTGATGGTGTTTCGCTACCCGAGCGATCCGAACGTCAACTACATCAAGCGTGTCGTTGGCTTGCCGGGTGATCAGGTTCGTTACACCGCCGACAAGCGTCTGTTCGTCAACGGTGAGTCGATTGCCGAGCAACTGGTCGGCTCAGAGCCGGGCACGCTGGGCAGCGCCGAGCTCTACAAGGAAAAACTCGGTGTCGCCGAGCACATGATCCGCAAGGAAATGAGTCGCTACCGCGCAACGCCGGACCGTTCGTGGACCGTGCCTGCCGGGCACTACTTCATGATGGGCGACAACCGCGACAACTCGAACGACAGTCGCTACTGGGATGATCCGAGCATTCCCAAGGATCTGCTGGGCATGGTTCCCGACAAGAATATCGTCGGCAAGGCCTTTGCAGTCTGGATGAGCTGGCCGGAACCCAAACTCAGTCACCTGCCGAATTTCTCGCGGGTTGGCCTGATCCAGTAATCAAACACGGCGCTGTTGAACACAGCGCCGAATGCATTTCTGGAGTCGACAGATTCGGCGCCGGAAGCATGAAGCCAATGATATTCAGGACGTTATTTTTGAACACAGCGTTAATTGTCCCAAGCCTGCGCCGACTTTCGGCGATGGCGGTGGAATCCAACCACGAACTCAGCGTGGGTAAACCGTGAGCGTCTCTTTAAGCCGTCTCGAGCGTCAGCTCGGTTACACCTTCAAGGATCAGGAGCTGATGGTCCTGGCCCTGACTCACCGCAGCTTTGCCGGGCGTAACAACGAGCGCCTGGAATTCCTCGGTGACGCCATCCTCAACTTCGTCGCCGGCGAGGCGCTGTTCGATCGCTTCCCGTTGGCCCGCGAAGGCCAGTTGTCGCGTTTGCGCGCGCGTCTGGTGAAAGGTGAGACCCTGGCCGTGCTGGCCCGTGGTTTCGATCTGGGCGAATACCTGCGCCTGGGTTCGGGCGAGCTGAAAAGTGGCGGTTTCCGTCGCGAGTCGATCCTGGCCGATGCGCTTGAAGCGCTGATCGGAGCGATCTACCTGGACGCCGGCATTGAGGTGGCACGCGAGCGCGTACTGGCCTGGCTGGCCGGCGAGTTCGAAGGCCTGACGCTGGTCGACACCAACAAGGATCCGAAAACCCGCCTGCAGGAATTTCTGCAGTCCCGTGGTTGTGAGCTGCCGCGTTACGAAGTGGTGGATATCCAGGGTGAACCGCATTGCCGGACGTTCTTCGTCGAATGCGAGATCATCCTATTGAATGAAAAAAGCCGAGGTCAGGGTGTGAGCCGTCGTATTGCCGAACAGGTAGCGGCCGCCGCAGCACTGATTGCCCTGGGTGTGGAGAATGGCAATGACTGATACAAACGCAACTCGCTGTGGCTATGTTGCCATCGTCGGCCGTCCGAACGTGGGCAAGTCCACGTTGCTGAACCACATCCTGGGTCAGAAGCTGGCGATCACCTCGCGCAAACCGCAAACCACCCGTCACAACATGCTCGGCATCAAGACCGAAGGCGACGTGCAGGCGATCTACGTCGACACGCCCGGCATGCACAAGGGTGGCGAGAAAGCCCTGAACCGCTACATGAACAAGACCGCTTCGGCAGCGTTGAAAGACGTCGACGTGGTGATCTTCGTGGTTGACCGCACCAAGTGGACCGAAGAAGACCAGATGGTCCTCGAACGCGTGCAGTACGTGACCGGCCCGCTGATCGTTGCCCTGAACAAGACCGACCGCATCGAGGACAAGGCCGAGTTGATGCCGCACCTGTCCTGGTTGCAGGAACAGCTGCCGAACGCACAGATCATCCCTATCTCGGCTCAGCACGGGCACAACCTCGATGCGCTGGAGCGGGTGATTGCCGAGCATCTGCCGGAAAACGATCACTTCTTCCCGGAAGACCAGATCACCGACCGCAGCAGCCGCTTCCTTGCTGCCGAGCTGGTGCGTGAAAAAATCATGCGTCAGATGGGCGCCGAGCTGCCGTACCAGATCACCGTCGAAATCGAAGAGTTCAAGCAGCAGGGCAAAACCCTGCACATTCATGCCTTGATCCTCGTCGAGCGTGATGGCCAGAAGAAAATCATCATTGGCGACAAGGGCGAGCGCATCAAGCGCATCGGTACTGAAGCGCGCAAGGACATGGAGCTGCTGTTCGACTCCAAGATCATGCTTAACCTTTGGGTGAAGGTTAAGGGTGGCTGGTCCGACGACGAGCGTGCGCTGCGTTCGCTGGGCTACGGCGACCTGTAAATCGCCCAGCAGCACACCGATTCAATTGTGGGAGCGAGCTTTTGTGGCGAGGGAGCTTGCTCCCGCTCGGCTGCGAAGCAGTCGTAAATCCTGGCATCGCGTTTTTACCTGAAACACTGAGTAGCATGGTTTTGGGGCCGCTTCGCATCCCAGCGGGAGCAAGCTCCCTCGCCACAGTGGATCTCCAGAGATTCGGAAACTGATGTCATCCAGCCCGCCAATCGGCCAACCCGCCTACGTCCTCCACAGTCGCGCCTACCGCGAAAGCAGTGCCCTGGTGGACTTCCTCACGCCGCAAGGCCGGCTGCGGGCAGTGCTGCGCAGTGCGCGGGGCAAGGCGGGGACACTGGCACGGCCGTTCGTGCCGCTGGAAGTCGAGTTTCGCGGTCGTGGCGAGCTGAAAAATGTCGGGCGCATGGAAAGTGCCGGCGTGTCCACCTGGCTCAATGGCGAGGCGCTGTTCAGTGGCCTGTATCTCAACGAACTGCTGATTCGCCTGCTGCCCGCCGAAGACCCTCATCCCGGCGTATTCGAGCATTACGCCGCGACCTTGCTGGCCCTGGCCGAAGGGCGACCATTGGAACCCTTGCTGCGCTCCTTCGAATGGCGGCTGCTCGACGACCTCGGTTACGGCTTTGCTCTCAATGCCGACATGCATGGCGACCCCATCGCCCCGGACGGTCTTTATCGCTTGCAAGTGGATGCCGGGCTGGAACGGGTCTATCTGCTGCAACCGGGTCTGTTCAATGGCGTCGAGTTGCTGGCCATGGCCGAGGCCGACTGGTCCGCCCCCGGCGCCTTGTCCGCCGCCAAGCGCCTGATGCGTCAGGCGCTGGCTGTTCACCTTGGCGGTCGCCCCTTGGTTAGCCGTGAGCTGTTTCGCAAGCCGTAGTCTCCCCGTATGCTGTGCACCGAACTTTCTCTTCTTCTGGAGCGCTTCCGTGACCACCAGCACCCGCATTCTTCTTGGCGTGAACATCGACCACGTTGCCACCCTGCGTCAGGCCCGGGGCACACGCTACCCGGACCCGGTCAAGGCAGCACTGGATGCGGAAGAGGCGGGCGCTGACGGTATTACCGTTCACCTGCGTGAAGACCGCCGGCACATTCAGGAGCGCGACGTGCTGCTGCTCAAGGACGTGCTGCAAACCCGCATGAACTTCGAAATGGGCGTCACCGAAGAAATGATGGCGTTTGCCGAGCGTATTCGTCCGGCGCACATCTGCCTGGTACCGGAAACCCGTCAGGAGCTGACGACCGAAGGTGGTCTGGATGTGGCGGGGCAGGAAGCGCGGATCAAGGCTGCTGTGGAGCGCCTGTCGAGGATCGGCGCTGAAGTATCACTGTTTATCGATGCCGATGAGCGGCAGATCGAAGCTTCGCGCCGTGTCGGTGCCCCGGCCATCGAGCTGCACACTGGGCGTTATGCCGACGCCGAGACGCCCACCGACGTGGCCGAAGAGCTCAAGCGTGTCGCGGACGGTGTGGCGTTTGGCCTGGCCCAGGGGCTGATCGTCAATGCCGGCCACGGTCTGCATTACCACAACGTCGAAGCCGTTGCCGCGATCAAGGGTATCAACGAACTGAACATCGGCCATGCGCTGGTGGCTCATGCGTTGTTTGTCGGCTTCAAGTCGGCTGTTTCGGAGATGAAGGCGCTGATTCTGACGGCTGCACTGAAAGGCTGAAGGTGAGCGTAAAACCAATGTGGGAGCCAGCCTGCTGGCGATGACGGAGTGTCAGTCAACAAAGATGTTGAATGATGCACCGCTATCGCCAGCAGGCTGGCTCCCACATTTGATTGAAGGTGTCGGGATCAGAGGGGGGCTGGCTCCTGCGCCGGCTTGGTCTTGTCGATTCCCGGCACATGCAATTTGCCCTCGGCCACCTGATCGCCTTCTAGCTGCGGCTGCGTGACCCAGGTCAGGATGTCGTAGTAGCGGCGGATGTTCGCCACGAAGTGCACCGGCTCACCGCCTCGGGCGTAGCCGTATCGGGTTTTGCTGTACCACTTCTTCTCGGACAGGCGCGGCAGGATCTTTTTCACGTCCAGCCACTTGTCCGGATTCAGACCCTCCTTGGCCGCCAGTTTGCGCGCGTCATCCAGATGACCGCCGCCAACGTTGTAGGCCGCCAGGGCGAACCAGGTGCGATCCGGTTCCTTGATCGAGTCGTCCAACTGATCTTTCACGTAGGCCAGGTACTTGGCGCCGCCCATGATGCTTTGCTTGGGGTCAAGGCGGTTGGACACACCCATGGCCTGCGCGGTGTTCTGGGTCAGCATCATCAGGCCGCGCACCCCGGTCTTGGAGGTCACGGCCGGTTGCCACAGGGATTCCTGATACCCGACCGCCGCCAACAGGCGCCAGTCGACTTTCTCTTTCTTGGCGTACGCCTTGAAGTGCTGTTCGTATTTGGGCAGACGCTGCTGCAAGTGTTGGGCAAACGTGGTGGCGCCCATGTAGCCAAGGACGTCGACATGCCCGTAGTAGCGGTCCTTGAGGCGTTGCAGCGTGCCGTTTTTCTTGACCTTGTCGAGGTAGTCGTTGATTTCGTTAAGCAGGCTGTTGTCGTCGCCGGCGGCCACCGCCCAGCTCTGGTTGTTGGCATCACCCAGGTCAAAGGCGACCCGGATATTGGTGAAATACACCTGGTTCATCGCGACTTCGTTGGAGTCGACCAGCGTCAGGTCGACCTGACCCTCGTCCACCATGCGCAGGAGATCAACGACCTCGACCGCGTCGGACTCTTCGTATTCGATGCCGGGAAATTTCTTTTTCAGCTGCGCCAGTTGCTCGGCGTGGGTGCTGCCCTTGAGCACCATGATCTTCTTGCCCACCAGATCTTTCGCGTCGGTCGGACGCGACTGGCCGTTGCGGTAGATGATCTGTGGGGTGACTTCCAGATAAGAGTGGGAAAACCGCACCTGCTTCTTGCGTTCCTCACTGCTGACCAGGCCGGCAGCCGCCAGAACCGGGCCGTTGGGCTTGCCCACCTGATTGAACAGGTCGTCGAGGTTGTCGGCGGTCTCGATTTTCAGCTCGACCCCCAGATCGTCGGCGAAGCGCTTCACCAGCTCGTATTCGAAGCCGGTTTCACCGTTGCGATCCTGAAAGTAGGTGGCGGGGCTGTTACGGGTAACCACCCGCAGCACACCATCCTCCTTTACGCGCTCCAGCGTGTTGGGTTTATCAACACAGCCACTGAGCATCAGGAAGAGTCCGGTTGCGATCAGCCATTTGGCGTACCGCGGACGCAAAGCCGTTGGGGAAAACATTTGCGCAGTATACGCAAAGGACCACGAGCGCCATATCTCGACAGCAAAGGGCTAGTCTGCTAGGGCAGGGAAAACCGCTGTGAAGCCCGCAGGAATGGGCTCTGGCGACATTTTGTGACAGTAAAAATATCCCGTCACAATCGACCCGATCAACGCTGGCGACCGGTCCGCAAAGCCGGGCCGACGCCCGGGTGCAACCGCGTGTAGCGTTTCGGGTGATGTCGCGGGCTGTTTAGGCTAGAATGCACGGCCTCAAAGCACACCCCTTCCCGAGGCTGTCCCGAAGATGTTGATCCTGCGCGGCGCTCCTGCCCTTTCTGCCTTTCGCCACAGCAAACTCCTTGAGCAACTGAGCCAAAAGGTCCCGGCTGTCAGTGGCCTGTATGCTGAATTCGCTCACTTCGCCGAAGTCACCGGCGTCCTGACCGGCGACGAACAGCAGGTGCTCGCGCGCCTTCTGAAGTACGGTCCAAGCGTTCCGGTCCAGGAGCCGACCGGTCGTCTGTTCCTGGTGCTGCCGCGTTTCGGCACCATCTCGCCGTGGTCGAGCAAGGCCAGCGACATCGCTCGCAACTGCGGCCTGACCAAGATCCAGCGTCTGGAGCGCGGCATCGCCTTCTATGTAGCCGGCCAGTTCAGCGACGCTGACGCCCAGCTTATTGCTGAAGGGCTGCACGACCGCATGACCCAGATCGTCCTGGGCAACCTGGAACAAGCCGCCGGCCTGTTCAGCCACGCCGAACCCAAGCCCCTGACCGCGATCGACGTGTTGGGTGGCGGCCGCGCCGCGCTGGAAAAAGCCAACACCGAGCTGGGCCTGGCCCTGGCCGAAGACGAGATCGATTACCTGGTCAACGCCTTCGTCGGCTTGAAGCGCAACCCGCATGACATCGAACTGATGATGTTCGCCCAGGCGAACTCCGAGCACTGCCGTCACAAGATCTTCAACGCCAGTTGGGACATCGACGGCCAGAGCCAGGAAAAAAGCCTGTTCGGCATGATCAAGAACACCTACCAGATGCACAACGAAGGCGTGCTGTCGGCTTACAAGGACAACGCTTCGGTGATCGTCGGTTCCGTCGCCGGGCGTTTCTTCCCGGATCCTGAAACCCGCCAGTACGGCGCGGTGCAGGAACCGGTGCACATCCTGATGAAAGTCGAGACTCACAACCACCCGACCGCGATTGCCCCGTTCCCGGGCGCATCCACCGGTTCCGGTGGCGAGATCCGTGACGAAGGCGCGACCGGTCGTGGCGCCAAGCCGAAAGCCGGCCTGACCGGTTTCACCGTGTCCAACCTGCAGATCCCGGGTTTCGAACAGCCGTGGGAAGTGCCGTACGGCAAGCCCGAGCGCATCGTCACCGCACTGGACATCATGATCGAAGGCCCGCTGGGCGGCGCTGCGTTCAACAACGAATTCGGCCGTCCGGCGCTGACCGGTTACTTCCGTACTTTCGAACAGTCCATCACCACGCCTCATGGTGATGAAGTTCGCGGTTACCACAAGCCGATCATGCTGGCCGGCGGCATGGGCAACATCCGTGAAGAACACGTCCAGAAAGGCGAGATCGTCGTCGGCTCCAAGCTGATCGTGCTCGGCGGCCCGGCGATGCTGATCGGCCTGGGCGGCGGCGCGGCTTCCTCCATGGCTACCGGCACCAGCTCGGCGGACCTGGACTTCGCTTCGGTACAACGCGAAAACCCGGAAATGGAGCGTCGCTGCCAGGAAGTCATCGACCGTTGCTGGCAACTGGGTGACAAGAACCCGATCAGCTTCATCCACGACGTGGGCGCGGGCGGTCTGTCCAACGCCTTCCCGGAACTGGTCAACGACGGCGACCGTGGTGGCCGTTTCGAACTGCGCAACATTCCAAACGACGAGCCGGGCATGGCCCCGCACGAAATCTGGAGCAACGAATCCCAGGAACGTTACGTGCTGGCTGTCGGCCCGGCTGACTTCGAGCGCTTCAAGGCGATCTGCGAACGCGAGCGTTGCCCGTTCGCCGTGGTCGGCGAAGCCACTGCCGAGCCGCAGCTTACTGTAACGGATAGCCACTTCGGCAACAGCCCGGTGGACATGCCGCTGGAAGTGCTGCTGGGCAAGGCTCCGCGCATGCACCGTTCGGTGGTTCGTGAAAACGAGCTGGGCGACGATTTCGATCCGTCGAACCTGAACATCGCCGACTGCGTCCAGCGCGTTCTGCATCACCCGGCCGTGGCGAGCAAAAGCTTCCTGATCACCATCGGCGACCGCACCATCACCGGCCTTGTTGCCCGTGATCAGATGGTCGGCCCGTGGCAGGTTCCGGTGGCCGACGTTGCCGTCACCGCCACCAGCTTCGACGTCTACACCGGTGAAGCCATGGCCATGGGCGAGCGTACTCCGCTGGCGCTGCTGGACGCTCCGGCGTCGGGTCGCATGGCCATCGGCGAAACCCTGACCAACATCGCGGCTTCGCGCATCGGCAAGATCTCCGACATCAAGCTGTCGGCGAACTGGATGTCCGCCGCCGGTCACCCGGGTGAAGACGCGCGTCTGTACGACACCGTCAAAGCAGTCGGCATGGAGCTGTGCCCTGAGCTGGGTATCACCATTCCGGTGGGCAAGGACTCGATGTCCATGGCCACCCGCTGGAACGATGACGGCGTCGACAAGGCGGTGACTTCGCCAATGTCGCTGATCGTGACCGGTTTCGCGCCAGTGACTGACATCCGTCAGACCCTGACCCCGCAACTGCGCATGGACAAGGGCACCACCGACCTGATCCTGATCGACCTGGGCCGCGGCCAGAACCGCATGGGTGCCTCGATCCTTGCCCAGGTTCACGGCAAGCTCGGCAAGCAGGCGCCGGACGTCGATGACGCCGAAGACCTGAAAGCTTTCTTCGCCGTGATCCAGGGCCTCAACGCCGATGGTCACCTGTTGGCTTACCACGACCGTTCCGACGGTGGTCTGTTGACCAGCGCCGTGGAAATGGCCTTCGCCGGTCACTGCGGCCTGAGCCTGAACCTCGACGGCGTGGCGGAAACCTCGGCGGACATCGCCGCGATCCTGTTCAACGAAGAACTGGGCGCCGTGATCCAGGTTCGCCAGGACGCTACCCCGGACATCCTCGCGCAGTTCAGCGCTGCCGGTCTGGGCGAGTGCGTGTCGGTGATCGGTCAGCCGATCAACAACGGCGAAATCAGCATCACCTTCAATGGCGACACCGTATTCGAAGGCCAGCGTCGTCTGCTGCAACGCCAGTGGGCCGAAACCAGCTACCAGATCCAGCGTCTGCGTGACAACGCCGACTGCGCCGATCAGGAATTCGACGTGCTGCTGGAAGAGGACAACCCGGGCCTGAGCGTCAAGCTCAGCTACGACGTCAACCAGGATGTCGCCGCGCCTTACATCAAGAAAGGCATTCGTCCACAGGTTGCCGTATTGCGTGAGCAGGGCGTCAACGGTCAGGTGGAAATGGCGGCGGCGTTCGACCGTGCCGGTTTCAACGCGATCGACGTGCACATGAGCGACATTCTGGCCGGCCGTGTCGACCTGAACGAGTTCAAGGGCCTGGTGGCGTGCGGTGGTTTCTCCTACGGCGACGTACTGGGTGCCGGTGAAGGCTGGGCCAAGTCGGCGCTGTTCAACAGCCGTGCCCGCGATGCGTTCCAGGGCTTCTTCGAACGTAACGACAGCTTCACCCTCGGCGTGTGCAACGGTTGCCAGATGATGTCCAACCTGCACGAGCTGATCCCGGGCAGCGAGTTCTGGCCGCACTTCGTGCGTAACCGTTCCGAGCAGTTCGAAGCCCGTGTCGCGATGGTACAGATCCAGGAATCGAACTCGATCTTCCTGCAAGGCATGGCCGGTTCGCGTATGCCGATCGCCATCGCCCACGGTGAAGGCCATGCCGAGTTCGCCAGCGAAGAAGCACTGCTGGAAGCCGATCTGTCCGGTTGCGTGGCTATGCGTTTCGTCGACAACCACGGCAAGGTCACCGAAAGCTACCCGGCCAACCCGAACGGCTCGCCGCGCGGGATCACCGGTTTGACCAGTCGCGACGGTCGCGTGACCATCATGATGCCGCACCCGGAGCGCGTGTTCCGTGCCGTGCAGAACTCGTGGCGTTCGGAAGACTGGAACGAAGACGCACCTTGGATGCGTATGTTCCGTAATGCTCGAGTCTGGGTAAATTAAGAGCGGGTGAACTGAAGGCTATGCATAAGCTTTCCTTTTTTGTTCCCGACAGTCATGTCGACGTGGTCAAAAGTGCCGTATTCGCCGCCGGTGGCGGGCGGATCGGTGCTTACGACCACTGTGCGTGGCAAGTGCTGGGGCTTGGCCAGTTTCGACCACTGGACGGCAGTCAGCCGTTCATTGGTGAAGCGGGGCAAGTCGAGCAGGTCGAGGAATGGAAGGTTGAGCTGGTGGTGGCCGATGAGTTGATTCGCTCGGTGGTGGCGGCTCTGAAACAGAGCCATCCCTATGAGACACCGGCGTATGAGGTGTGGCGGTTGGAGGATTTCTGATCTTCCGGGCTACCAAAAAGAAAACCCGCTGAAGTGATTTCAGCGGGTTTTTTATTGTCCAGGATTTGCGGTGCGATTTAGGGTCTCTTCGCGAGCAGGCTCGCTCCCACAATGGATCTGCGTACACCGAACCACTGTGGGAGCGAGCCTGCTCGCGAATGCGATTCTTCAGGCACCGAGGATCTAAACCTTGGCACTCACTTCACTGCGATTGACCAACGCTTCCAGCGCCTCACTCAGGCTTGCGGCCCTGTCACCCACCAACAGATGCCAGATGCCGCCCTCAAGCTGACTGACCCCCTGACAACCCAGCACCTTCAAATCGCACTCCGACAATGCCTTGCCATCGGCCAGTTGCAGGCGAATCCGGGTCATGGCCACGCAGTTCAGTTGCAGCACATTGTCGCCACCACCCAAGGCATTCAGCCATTGCCGGGCTTCGGGCGCCGCCATGGCGGCGGGTGGCGGTGCGTCGACCGTCGCAGCCGGGGTGGAGATCACCGCGCGCCCCAATGCTGGCATCGCCAGGCGAATCTCATCGGCAATGCTGTCGGCCATCGGCCCGACCACCACCTGCAAGCTGCCGCCCTTGCCCGGCCGTACCACGGCCATGGCACCCAGCGCTTTCAAGTCCGCATCCGACGCTTTGTTGCGATCCACCATGTCCAGTCGCAGACGTGTGGTGCAGGCGCCGACGGTGATCAGGTTCTCGGCACCACCCAAGGCCTTGATGTAGGCCCCGGCACGGTCGCTTTCAGCCACGGCAGTCTTTTCGGTCGCGGCGCTGTCTTCCCGGCCTGGTGTCTTGAGGTTGAAACGGCGAATGCAGTAATCGAACACCAGGTAGTAGATCAGCGCATAGACCAGGCCTACCGGCACCACCCGCCAGCCATTGGTGGATTTGCCCCAGCCGAGGATCATGTCGATGAAGCCGCCGGAAAAGGTGAAGCCGAGGTGGATGTTCAGCAGGTTGGTGACGGCCATGGACAGGCCGGTCAGCAGCGCGTGCAGCAGGAACAACAGCGGTGCGAGGAACATGAAGGCGAATTCGATGGGTTCGGTGACGCCGGTCAGGAATGAGGTCAGGGCCATCGACAGGAAAATCCCGCCCATGATTTTGCGTCGCTCCGGCAGGGCATTGCGGTACATCGCCAGGCAGGCGGCGGGCAGGCCGAAGAGCATCACCGGGAACATGCCGGTCATGAACTGGCCACCTTTCGGGTCGCCGGCAAAGTAGCGCGATATATCGCCGGTCACCAGGGCGCCCGTGGTCGGGTCGGTGAAGTTACCGAACACGAACCAGGCCATGTTGTTGATGATGTGGTGCAGGCCGGTGACGATCAGCAGGCGGTTGAGCACACCGAAAATGAACGCACCGATGCTGCCGCTCTCCAGCAGCAACGCGCCGAAGCCGTTGATGCCGTGCTGGACCGGCGGCCAGATCAGGCCGAACACAACACCCAGGCCTACCGCACTGAAACCGGTGACAATCGGTACGAAACGCCGGCCGCCGAAGAATGCCAGGTACTCCGGCAACTTGATGTCCTTGAACCGGTTGTACAGCGCGCCGGCCATCAAGCCGCTGATGATCCCGGCGAGCATGCCCATGTTGATGCTCGCATCCAGCACTTTGAGCGTGGACACCATCACCAGATAACCAATGGCTCCGGCCAGGCCGGCCGTGCCGTTGTTGTCCTTGGCGAACCCGACGGCGATGCCGATGGCGAAGATCAGTGCCAGGTTGGCGAAAATCACCTGGCCGGCATCGTGGATGATCGCGATGTTCAACAGGTCCGTGTCGCCCAGGCGCAGCAGCAGGCCGGCAATCGGCAGGATTGCGATCGGCAGCATCAGCGCCCGGCCGAGGCGCTGAAGGCCTTCGATGAAGTATTGGTACATGGCGGTTCTCCCTGGATTTTTTGTTGTTCTTTAGCTCAGAGGCCAATGCTGGTGACAGGCATGACGTACTGCCGAGGCGCTGCTCAGCTTGAGCAGGTCCTGGCTGATGCGACGGCATTCGCGGGCGTCGAGGTGGCGTACGCGATCCTTGATTTCACCGATCTGCACCGGGCTCACCGACAGTTCTCTCACGCCCAGCCCGATCAGCACCGGCGTGGCCAGCGGATCGGAGGCCAGCGCGCCACAAACCCCGACCCAGCGCTTGTGCTGCGCCGCACCGGCACAGGTCTGGGCGATCAAGCGCAGCAGCGCCGGGTGCAGGGCGTCGACCCTTGAGGCGAGGCCAGCATGATCGCGGTCCATGGCCAGGGTGTATTGCGACAAATCGTTGGTGCCGATGGACAGGAAGTCCGCGTGTTCGGCCAGTTGCTCGGCCAGCAGTGCGGCGGCCGGGACTTCGATCATCACCCCCAGCTCCGGGCGCTCGCTCAAGCCCAGCTCGATGCACAAGGCGTCGAGGCGCTGGCGGATGTGCAGCAGTTCGTCGACTTCGGTGACCATCGGCAACAGGATTCGGCAACGGGACAACGGCGTGACATGCAGCAGCGCACGCAGTTGCTGGTCGAGCAGTTCCGGGCGGGCCTGGGCCAGGCGAATGCCGCGCAGGCCGAGCACCGGGTTCGCTTCGGCGGGCAAGGGCAGATAGTCGAGTTGCTTGTCGCCGCCGACGTCGATGGTGCGGATGATCACCGACTTGTCGCTCATGGCATCGAGGACCGCTTGATAGGCGCGATGTTGCTCCTGTTCGTCCGGCGCGGTATTGCGGTCGACAAACAGAAACTCGGTGCGCAACAGGCCGACGCCATCTGCGCCATTGGCCAAGGCATCCGCGGCTTCGGCGCTGGAGGCGACGTTGGCGGCGACTTCGATGCGCTGGCCATCCTGGGTTTGCGCCGGGCTGTGCGCCTGGGTCTGTTGCTCGGCGCGGCGTTTCTGATGATCAAGCTGCGCCTGATGCACCTCAGCCAGGCGTTCGGCGCTTGGCATCAGTTCGAGACGACCACCGTCCGCGTCCAGCACGACCGCCTGGCCCTGTTCCTGATCCAGCAGCGATGAGCCCAGCGCGACCAGGCACGGCAAGCCTTTACCCCGGGCGAGAATCGCCACATGGGACGTCGCGCCACCTTCGGCCATGCACAACCCGGCGACACCTTGCTGGGTCAGTTGCAGCAGATCGGACGGGGTCAGCTCGTGAGCGGCGACGATGGCGCCGGGCGGTACGTCGTAATGCCAGGCTTCACCAAGCAGGGCGCGCAGCACCCGTTGCTTGAGGTCGCGCAGGTCGTTGGCGCGTTCAGCCAACAGCGAACTGCCCAGTTGCTGGAGCACGTCGCACTGCACGTCGATCGATTGGGCCCAGGCGTGGGTAGCCGCCGTGCCGTGGTCGATGGACAGATGGGCCGCGTCCAGCAATGCCGGGTCTTCCAGTAACGCCAGGTGGGCGGCGAAGATGGCTTCTTCGTCAGTATTCTTGTGTTTTCTGGCCTGGGCCAGGGTGCCGGCGATTTCACTGCGGACCTGGCTCAGTGCGCAATCGAGGGTTTGCCGTTGTTGCGCCGGATCGTTGTGCCCGGCATCCGCAGGCAGGCTGATGGCGTTCAAGCGCAACAGTGGCCCGCCGACCAGCCCCGCAGAGGCGCAGACGCCATGCAACACGCCGGCTTCAGCCACGCGGTTGCGTTGTATCATCGGTGTCGGGGCCACGGCGTGATGTTCTTCGGGCAGTGCCGTGGACAGCGCGGTCAACAAGGCTTGCAGTGCGGCTTCGGCGTCCGTGCCCTGGCAACTGACTTGCACTTCGTCCTGCTCGCCGATGGCCAAGCCCATCAGGCCGATCAGGCTGTCGCATTTCGCCGATTTACCGGCGAAATGCAGCTGCGATTTGCTCTTGAAACCCTGGGCGGTCTGCCGAATCAATGCAGCTGGCCGCGCATGCAAACCGCCACGGTGGGCGATGCGGATGTGGCCGACCATTTCTTCGCCGGCCAGCTCCACGTCCGCCTGCGCGCCCGCGCCATGGCGGCGGATGATGTGCAGCAGCGGCTCGCCGACTTTCACTGATTTGAGGGTGATGGGACGGGCCTGAAAGTCCTGGCTGTTGGTGAGGATCAGCAGGCTGACCAGGCTTTTGCACTGTTGCGCGACCTGGTCCTGATCGTAGCGCAGCAACGGCTGGCCGTTGGCAACCCGTGCGCCTTCCTGAACCAGCATCGAAAAGCCCCGGCCTTGCAGTTCGACCGTGTCGAGGCCCAGGTGCAGCAGCAGTTCGGCACCGTTGTCGGCCCGCAGGGTCACGGCGTGGCCCGTGCGCGCGACGTGTACCACCACACCGGCGCACGGCGCGTGCAGGGTGTCGTTCAACGGGTCGATGGCGATCCCGTCGCCCATGGCGCCGCTGGCAAACACCGCATCCGGGACTTTGGCGAGTGTGAGCACCGGGCCGCTGAGCGGGGCGCTGAGGGTCAGCTCTTTATTGTTGTTGTGCATGGCTCGGTCTCATTGAAAACAGAATTCGGATCGTTTCGCTCCCCCTGTGGGAGCGAGCCTGCTCGCGAAGAACCTGAGAACAACGCGTTCATTCAGGAAACCCGCGTTATCGTTAGCGTCCATCGCGAGCAGGCTCGCCCCACAGGGCGTTGCCTTTAATGGGTGCGCGTCACTTTGCTCAGGTGCCGCGGCTGGTCCGGGTCCATGCCGCGTGCAACCGCCAGCCCGGCGGCCATCACATAAAAACTCTGGATCGCCAGGATCGGATCGAGAGCCGGGTGTTCGGCGCGGGTCAGGGTCAGGTCGCGCTCGCTCACGTCATCCGGCGCCGCCAGCAATACCCGTGCACCGCGCTGACGCATGTCCGCCGCCAGGCTCAGCAGGCCGGCTTGTTCGGCACCGCGTGGGGCGAAAATCAGCAAGGGGTAGTGCTCGTCGATCAGCGCCATGGGGCCGTGGCGGACTTCGGCGCTGCTGAAGGCTTCGGCCTGAATCGCCGAGGTCTCCTTGAATTTGAGCGCCGCCTCCTGAGCGATGGCGAAACCGGCGCCACGGCCGATCACCATCAAGCGCTGGCAATCGCGCAGGGCCTCGATAGCGGGGCTCCAGTCCTGCCGCGCGGCATCGCGCAAGCCTTCGGGCAAGGCGAGGCCGGCTTCGAGCAGTTCGGCATCTTCTTTCCAGTGACCGATCAACCGGGCGCTGGCGCTGAGCGTGGCGATGAAACTCTTGGTCGCGGCGACGCTGCTTTCAGTGCCGGCCAGCAGCGGCAGGCTGAATTCACAGGCGGCCTCCAGTGGCGAGTCGACGGCGTTGACCATCGAGATGCTAAGCGCGCCGCGTTTGCGCAACAGGCGCAGGCTGTTGACCAGGTCCGGGCTCTGCCCCGATTGCGAAAAGGCGAACACCACCTGACCGCTGACTTTCAACGGTGCCTGCTGCATGGTCACCACCGACATCGGCAGCGATGCCACCGGGATGCCCAGCCACTGCATGGTCAGGTAGGCGAAATAACTGGCGGCGTGGTCGGAACTGCCACGGGCCACGGTCATGGCCACTTGCGGCGGCTGGCGACGCAGGCGGCCGGCGATCTCGATCATCGGTGAGTCGAGTTGCTGCAGTTGGGCTTGCACGGCCTCGAACGAGGACAGCGCCTCTTCAAGCATTTTTGAAGTCAATGTCTTCTCCTTCGACCATGACGGCGGTCAGTTTCAGTGAGCGATCCAGCCGCACGCAGTCGGCCCAGGCACCCGTTTGCAGGCGCCCGCGCTCGGTGAGGCCGAGGTAATCGGCGGGAAATTGCGACAGGCGTTGCGAGGCCTCGGTGATCGGCAAACCGATCTTCACCAGATTGCGCAGGGCCTGATCCATGGTCAGGGTGCTGCCGGCCAGGGTGCCGTCGGGCAGGCGCACGCCGCCCAGGCATTTGGTCACGGTGTGGCTGCCGAGCTTGTATTCGCCGTCGGGCATGCCCGCTGCGGCGGTCGAGTCGGTCACGCAATACAGGCACGGGATCGAGCGCAGGGCCACGCGCATCGCGCCGGGGTGCACGTGCAGCAAGTCCGGGATCAGTTCGGCATATTGGGCGTGGGCCAGCGCCGCGCCGACGATGCCCGGCTCGCGGTGATGCAACGGACTCATGGCGTTGTAGAGGTGAGTGAAACTGGTGGCACCGGCTTCCAGCGCGGCGACGCCTTCTTCGTAACTGCCGAGGGTATGGCCGATCTGCATGCGTACACCGCGGGCGCTAAGGGCGCGGATCAGCGCGTCGTGGCCGGCAATTTCCGGGGCGATGGTGATGACGTGAATCGGCGCCAGGGCCAGGTATTGCTCGACTTCGGCCATCATCGCGGTGTGGGCGAAGTTCGGTTGCGCGCCGAGTTTGCCGGGATTGATGTAGGGGCCTTCGAGGTGCACGCCCAGCACCCGGGCGCTGCCCTTGGGTCGATCCAGACAGAACTCGCCGACGGCTTTGAGCACCCTGGTGATTTCCTCGCTCGGCGCGGTCATGGTGGTGGCCAGCAGCGAGGTGGTGCCGAAACGCACATGAGTCCGGGTGATGGTTTCGAAAGCGGGCGCGCCTTCCATGATGTCCTTGCCGCCTCCACCGTGAACGTGCAGGTCGATGAAACCCGGCAGCAGATAGGGCAGGTCGTTGTCCGCCGGATCGCAGGGCACGCCTTCGATGGACACGACCTTGCCGTGTTCGTGGACCAGCCGGCCGCGAACCCAGCCGTCGGCGGTGAGGATGTTGTCTTCGGACATGAATCGGTTCTCGGTTGATCGATCAGCGAGGTGGCTTTCTATCGAGGAAGCGCTTCATCGACGAAGCTCTTCATCTACGGAGCTCTTCATCTACGGAGCTCTTCATCGACGGAGCTCTTCATCTACGAAGCTCTGCGACAAAATCGTAGTAATCATTGCGGCAATAGGTGTCGGTGACTTCGATGGGCGTGTTGTCTTCGAGGTAGCCGACCCGGGTCATCAGCAACATGGCGGTGCCGGGGGCGATGCCTACCAGCGCGGCGAACTCGTCCGAGGCGTTGATGGCCTGTATGTGCTGCAAGGCGCGCACGACAGGTTTGCCAATGCCATCGAGGTATTCGTAAAGGGAATCGCCCACTGCCTGCGGTTTGGGAATGATCGAGGCGGGCAGGGTGCTCATCTCGATGGCCATCACCGTGTCGTCGGCCTTGCGCAGGCGTTTCATGCGCGCCACCTTGTCGTTGGGCGACAGGCCGAGGCGGATCAGTTCTTCGTGGGTCGGCAGGGTGATTTCCCGCTCCAGCCATTGCGAACCGGGAACAAACCCCTTGAGGCGCAACATTTCGCTGAAGCCCGACAGGCGCGACAGCGGTTGTTCCAGGCGTGGGGTAATGAACGTGCCGGAACCCTGGTTGCGACGGATCAGGCCCTGTTCGAGCAACACTTCCAGTGCCTTGCGTGCGGTGACGCGGGATATGCCCAGCATTTCGCTGAGGTTGCGTTCCGACGGCATTGCCTGCTCGGCTTTCCACTGGCCGGCATGGATCGCCGCTTCCAGGTTGCGCGCCAGTTGCAGGTACAACGGCGTGGGCTGGGTGTCGTCAGGGCGCAGGGCGTGTAGGTCATTCATGTAGGTTTGGTCCGATGCGGATGTAGGATTGTTGTCGCTCGGTTGTGGGTGAAACCTAATACCACTTGAATACCATGTCAACGCAGTGTCCTGGCTTAAGGCGTGGAGAAACCGGCCTGTTCAGGTGCTTTGGGAGGGGGTTGGTTTGAAGTGGTATTAGGGGTGGGAATTTTGAACGCAAAGATCGCAGCCTTCGGCAGCGCCCACGGGTGGAAGTGGTATCTGCCCTGTAGGCGCTGCCGAAGGCTGCGATTTTTTGAATTTTTTTTTGATCCCGACCGAAGGTAGCGGTCAGAGGATGATCATTGTGGCGAGGGAGCTTGCTCCCGCTGGGGCGCGAAGCGGCCCTAAAAACAGAG